>CAZUJD010000004.1:0-29829 GCA_964620025.1 uncultured Ramlibacter sp.
GTGCGGTCGGTCTTGGTGGCGCCATGGGTATACACATGGCGCATGAAGTCTTCGTACTGGGTTCGGACGGGTCGGGTCATGGCGGGGATTATGCGGCGAGCGGCTGCGACTGCTGGGCGTCGGGCAGTGGCAGGTGCAGTATCACGCGTTTGGGCTCCAGGCGGTCCATCGCCAGGTTCGCGCGCGCAATCAGGCGCTGCACGTCCAGCTCCTCGGCCGGGGGCTGGTCCTGTGTCCAGTCGGGCAGGGCAATGGTCACCACCCGGTAGCGCAGCGACAGATGGCCCGGCAGCGCCGGCGTACGGGCCAGGCCCTTGGCCACGATGTGCGGCGCGAACACCTGCAGCAACTCGGGTCGCCAGGCACTTTCCAGCAGCACGGCAAAGCGGTTGTCCGCCACCCGGCAGATCGTGTCCACGTCCTTGACGATGGAGGTCAGCTGGGACGCGGCAACCACCAGCGCCCTGTCACCCAGCGGGCGGCCTTCTTCGGCGATCAGTTCGTGGTGGTTGGCCAGTTCCACCAGTGCCAGCCCGCAGTGGCCGCGGCTGCGCCGGGCGCGTCGCAGCGCATCGCCCAGGCGCAACAGCAGCACCGGCATGATGGGCAGGCCGGTCAGGGGGTCGGTGCTGTCCAGCGCACGCATGCGCGCGCGGTTCTCGTTGAAGTCCTTGGCCCGGCGGTGCAGGATATAGAGCAGGATGGGGATTTCAATGGCCGAGCCGATCAGCACCGCGTACTGGGTAATCCATCCGTCAGCCAGCACACCGGCGGTACGCAAGGCGGCAAAAGGGTAAGCCAGGTGCAGTGGTGCAAAACCCAGCGCCATCCAGCCCGCGTAGGTTTCGCCCTTGCGCCAGGCCCACACGCACAGGCCCACGCTCAGCAGCACCGACAGCAGCCCATACAGGTTGAGCACGGCCAGCGTGCCCGCACCCGGGTACAGCAGATAGACGGCGGGGTACACAAAGCCGAACTGCGCCCATCGCAGCGTGAAGCGGTTCAGCCCGCGGCTCAACCGGTGCAGGGCGCAGACCTCGCGCACGAACCAGATGCCTGACGCAGTGAGCCACAGCATGAACAGTGCCGGTGCTGCGTCGTTCCAGCCCGGCCATTCGGGCCAGAAAAACAATGCGCCCAGGCCGGTGTAGGAGACCTGGAATGCCAGCATGCAACCGACGTAGCCCATGTAGGGCACAAACGCGCGGTCGGTGTACAGCCGTACATGCACCAGCCCGAGGAACATGACCAGCAGCCCGAAGCCGAGGTATGCACCCATGCCCAGCAGCGTGACGCTGCGCCTGTGCTCCGCCTGCAGGCCGTCCAGCAGTGTCAGACCCGGGTTCAGCGTGGCGGGGAAGTTCTCCAGCCTCAGCCAGACGGTGCGCGCCTGGGCGTCAACGCCCGCCGGGTTGAGCGCGAAGCGGGCAGTCAGGTCGGGCTGGGCCCATTGCGACATGGGCAAACGGTCGCCGGCCTGCTGTTGCTGCCAGGCGCCGCTGGCGTCGCGCTGGTGCAGCGTGGCCCGGTTGATGAAAGCGGGGCCTTCCACCATCAAGAACCAGGGTCGGCCAGCGTCCAGTGCCGGCAACTCGTAGCGCAGCCACAGCGCTCCCCGGCCTGCGTCAAAAGGGGCTGCACCCGCCATGGCCCGGAAACTGTCGGGGGGCATCCGGGCCACTTCGTCAATGCCGGCCTGTCCACCGGGATCGACCCAATACCGTGCCGACGCAGTGACATCGCCCCCTGGCGCCGGGACGGCCGCCTGGAGCTGGGCAGCCGCCAGAAGGCCTGCCAGCCAGAATGCGATGACGCGAAGCATGGGTGCCATCTTAAAGTGTGCGCCTAGGGTGTGCGTGGCGGCGGCATCGTCCAGCTGCCGTGGGTGGTCAGGCGGTCCTCCAGCCAGTTGAGCCATCCCGGTGCTCGGGGCTCGTCGCTCCATTGCGCCACCGTGTTCTGCAGCGGGTTGAGCACGTGGTCCGGCAGTCCGATGGGCCGGGTCTGGTCCAGCAGGAACTGGCTGAGCATGTGGTAGCCGATCACGCGGGTGAACAGGCGAGCCAGCGAAAAGCCCGGCCACAGCAGCTGGCCGATGCCGTCAATGCAGCCTGTCACGGCCCGGCCCATGTTGAAGAGCCAGCGGGTGGGCCAGGGCACGTGCCGGTCCACGCCAATGTCGCGTGCAGCCTGCGCGCCGATCAGCCATTGGGTCAGCGGTACCGGCAGCTGGCGCACCACCGGCACCCTGATCACGCGCGCCATGGTGTTCACCAGCGCCAGGCCCAGCGGCGGGCGCGGGTCCGGCTGCACGGCACGCGCCCGGCCCCAGGCCTGCATCTGCGCAAACAGCGCATCGGCGTCGTCCATGGTGTGCACCATCAGCTGCGGCTGGATGCCCAGTACATGGCCCATGACGTTCCAGGTGTGCAGGCAGGCTTCTTCGTCGGCGCGTGACAGGCCCAGGCCCATGGTTCGCATGCCCTTGAGGAATACATAGCCGAAAGTCAGCAGCGTGTAGGCCAGCTCCATCTGGCTGCAGGGCAGGCCGGCGGCGTCAAGGTCCCAGCCGTGCGCCAGCAGGGCCGACTGCATGTCGGTGCTGTCCGCGGCCGCAGCGGGCGTGCCCGGTACGCTGCGCTGTACCTGTGACGGATCGCCGTGCAGGATCAGGTGGCGGATGGTGGCGTGAACCAGCCGCACCTTGAGCACCTGGGCCACGCCGCTGCCCTGCGGGTCCATCAGGCCACCCTTCATCATGACCGGGAAGATCATGGCCGCCGTCTGGCGGATGCGGTACTCGGTGTGGGCCTCCAGCTGGCCCGCGATGTGCAGCACCTCGGCCAACCAGGGCAGCACATAGCATTGCGGCAGGCTGGCGCAGAACAGCAAGGTACATGACAACGGGCCCTCGTCCATGAAGATTTCTTCGGCCCGGGCCACCTTGGCTGCGTCGACCCAGCCGGGCAGCGCGCTGCCCCGGGCCAGGTAGTCCTGCAGCGCTGCAGCCACGTCTGTGTCCACCCCGGAGGGTACCCAGCCCGACAGCTCACCATTGAAGCGCCATTGCGCCATGCTGCGCGTGGCCTGGTTCAGCCGGTGCAGCCCCGCTGCCGGCGGCGCACCGGGCCCGCCTGTGTCTTCGGGCCAGGGACCCACGATGCGAGAGACGGTGGCGTCTGCCAGCGGGTCGGCCTGGTGTGCGCCGGCTTCAACCGGCCAGCTCTGGCGGTCGGCCGGCAAGGTGGATGACGCGCGCCAGGGCCACCACGCGGCCAGGGCGATCGTGAGCGGAATGCCCATGGCAAAGAATGCGATGGCCTTGGTCTCGATCGGGTTGCCAAACAGGATCTGGAAGGCCAGACCGAACGCATACAGCAGCAGCGGTACCAGCGCGGCGCGGCGCTGGGCGGTGGCGCTGCCCGCCGCCTGCTGCAGCTGGACGCGCCACTGCACCAGCAACACGATGGCAAAGCTCACGATCATCCAGCCGACAAAACCCTGCAGCGTTTCGCCGAACCAGCCACCGTCGGTCTTGGTCATGATCCAGGCGTGCAGCACATAGACGAAATACGGGTCTGCGCCCAGATCAAAGGCCGTGACGATCATGGCGGCCAGCCAGGCCGTCAGGATGCGCCGGGGCCAGCTGAGCGACCGTACGACGGGCTCGCGCCAGAGGATCAGGTTGGCCATGACCCAGGCCAGCCAGGTCAGCGCAAACCACATCAGCGGAATCACAAAGGGCACATCGCCGCTCCTGGGACCCAGCACACTGGTGTAGTGATAGCTGCCGAAAAACCAGCCGCGTGACGAACCCATCTGTTCAGCAAACCAGCCGATCGGGATGGACAGCGCCGCGATGCCGCAGGCCGCGGTCCAGCCCACCAGCGTACGGGCTGACCACAGGCAGGCGGCAAACTGGCCCACGCTGGCCAGTATCAGCCCCAGGGTGATCCATGAAGCTTCGGTCATGATGCAGTTCCTCCCTCGTCGCTTGTCTTGGCTGTCAATGCTCCAGCACGCGCCCCGGATTCATGATGCCCTGCGGGTCCAGCGCGTGCTTGATGGCGCGCATCATCTGCAGCGCCACGGGTGATTTGTAGTCGGGCAGCTTGCCGGCCTTGAGCTCGCCCACGCCGTGCTCGGCAGAGATGGAGCCGTCAAACGCATGAACCTGGTCGTACACCAGGGTGTTGACCCTGCCTTCCTGCTCGCGCAGGAAGGCCGCACCGTCCGCGCCAGCGGGTGCCTGCACGTTGTAATGCAGGTTGCCGTCACCCAGGTGGCCAAAATTGACCAGCCGCACGCCCGGGATCTCGCGCTGCAACAGGGCATCAGTCTGGTCACAGAACTGCGGAATGCGCGATACGGGGATGGAAATGTCGTGCTTGATGTTCAGGCCTTCTTCGGCCTGCGCCAGCGGAATGCTCTCGCGGATGTGCCACAGCTGGTGGGCCTGCGCCAGGTTTTCGGCAATGACGGCGTCGCTCACGCAGCCCTGCTCGAATGCCGCTTCCAGCAACGCCTCGAAACGGCTGCGAGCATGGGCTTCGCTTTCGCTGTCTGAAGTTTCCAGCAGCACGCAATACGGTGACCCTTCGTACAGCGGAACGCGCATCTGCGGGTAGTGCCTGGCCACCAGACTCAGGGCAAACCGGCCCATCACCTCAAAGCCCGTGAGCCCGGCACCCAGATACTTGTGCGCCATGCCCAGCAGGGCCATGGCTTCGTCCAGCGCAGGCACGGCTGCCCAGGCCGTGAGCGTGGCCGCAGGCAGCGGGTACAGCTTCAGGGTGGCGGCGGTGATGATGCCCAGCGTCCCCTCGCTGCCAATGAACAGGTCGCGCAGGTCATAGCCGGTGTTGTCCTTGCGCAGTCCGCTCAGTCCGCTCCACACCTCACCGTGCGGCGTCACCACTTCCAGCCCCAGGCACAGCTCGCGCGCATTGCCGTAGCGCAGCACCTGCGTGCCGCCGGCATTGGTGCCCAGGTTGCCGCCGATGGTGCAACTACCCTCAGCCGCCAGGCTCAGCGGGAAAAGAAAGCCGGCTTTTTCGGCCACTTCCTGCAGCGTCTGCAGGATGCAGCCCGCCTCCACCGTCATGGTCAGGTTGGCGGCATCGATGCCGCGCACGGCATTGAGCCGCGTCAGGCTCAGCACCACCTGCGTGCCCGATGCGTCGGGCGTGGAACCCACCACCAGCCCGGTATTGCCCCCCTGGGGAACGATGGCCGTGCCAGTGGCGGCGCAGGCCTTTACCACGGCGGCGACTTCGGCCGTGCTGGCCGGACGCACCACGGCCAGGGCCTGGCCGCGGCTGCGCTTGCGCCAGTCCTGCTCCCAGGCGGACAGGTCCGTTGCCGGGTCGTCGTGCGTCAGTACATGGGCGGCGCCGACAGCGGCGCGCAGGCTGTCCAGCAGGTTGTCAGGTGTTGTCTTCATGGCGGGCAGATTTAAGGCGCAGCCGCACATGCAGTGCGCAGGCAGCGAACAGGGTCAGGCACAGGGCGACTTCCACCATGGCCAGGTACGAACTGGGTGCGCGGTCGCTGTACGCGCGTACCACGCCTTCGGTGAAATACAGCCACACCAGCAGACTGACCCAGCGGTAGGTGTACATGCGGTTTTTCAGCAGGCCGGCCAGCGGCAGGCACAAGGGCAGCACCTTGATGGCCAGCAGCGAGCCACCGGGGCGCACAGGCGCGAGCCAAAGCTCCCACAGCAGTCCCAGCACGATCAGGCCCAGCAGGCTGCCCACGGCCAGGCGGCGGGTCAGTACAACGTGCGCTTCGTCAGCGGCGGCGGGGCGGGTGGGGTCGTGGGGCATGGCGATGGCATCATAGCGGCGATGAACTTTCGCCAACTCCTGCAGGACCTGTCGGCCTTTCCGTGGCGAACCACGGCACTGACGCTGGGCGAGCGCTTCCGGGAGGACCGCCTGGGCCTGACGGCCAGCAGCCTTACCTTCACCACCACCATTGCGCTGGTGCCGTTCTTTACCGTGGCGCTGGCCGTGTTCACCGCTTTTCCCATGTTCAGCAAGCTGCAGGGCACGCTGCAGACCTGGCTGGTGCAAAGCCTGGTGCCCGATGCCATTGCACGCCAGGTGCTGGGCTACCTGACGCAGTTCGCCGGCAAGGCCAGCCGCCTGGGCACTGCCGGCCTGGGCGTGCTGTTTGTGACGGCACTGGCGCTGATCCTGACCATCGACCGCACGCTGAACAACATCTGGCGCGTCAAGCGCCCGCGTCCGTTCGCCCAGCGCGTGCTGGTGTACTGGGCCGCCATGACGCTGGGGCCGCTGCTGCTGGGTGCCAGTCTGGCGCTGACTTCATATGTGGTGTCCGCTTCGCGCGGGCTGGTGGGGGCCATGCCGGGCGGCGTGCGTATCCTGCTGGATGTCGTGGAATTTGCGCTGGTGTGGGTGGCACTGGCGGCGCTGTACCGGTACGTCCCGAATACCCACGTCAGGCGTGGCCATGCGCTGGCGGGCGCGCTGTTTGCCACCGTGGCCCTGGAGGCCGCCAAGAAACTGCTGGCAATCTACATTGCGATGGTGCCCACCTATTCGGCGGTGTATGGCGCGTTTGCCACGCTGCCCATCCTGCTGGTGTGGATCTACATGGCCTGGGTCATCGTGCTGCTGGGGGCGGTGGTGGCGGCCTACCTGCCCAGCCTGATGCACGGCGTGGCGCGGCATGGCGGCGGCCATGGCTGGCAGTTCCAGCTGGCGCTGGAGGTGTTGCAGCAACTGGAGCGCGTGCGTCCCACGGCGCGCCGGGGCCTGAGCGGCGACGAGCTGGCCCATGCGTTGCAGGTGGATGTGCTGCAGCTGGAGCCTGTGCTGGAAACGCTCACCGCCCTGGACTGGATCGGCCGTCTCAATGAAGTGGAAGACGAAGCCGCCACCCGTTACCTGCTGCTGGCCGACCCTGACGCCACCATCCTGGAGCCGCTGGTGCGCCACCTGCTGCTGACGCCGTCACCAGCCAACGCCAACCTGCTGTCCAACAGCCGCCTGGCTGCATTGCCGCTGCGTCAGGCGCTGTAGGCCCCGTCGCCGCCGGGCCGCCCCAAGGCGACTGCGGCCCCCTCGGGGGGCAGCGCAGTACACGCAGTGACAAGCGTGGGGGCCATGTTCAATCCGCCTTGATGCCTGCGCGGGCGATCACGGCCTTCCAGCGGGTGCGCTCGGTCGCAATGAACTTTGTGAATTCCGCCGGTGTGCCGCCCACGGGGATGGCCGCGTCCAGGCCCAGGCGCTCTACCGTGGCCGGGGCCTTGATGGCCGCCGCGCAACCGGCCGCGAGCTTTTCAATGGCGGCAGGCGGCAGCGATGACGGCGCATGCATGCCATACCACTGCGTCATCTCGAAGTTGGGGTAGCCCTGCTCGGCCACCGTGGGCACATCGGGCAGCTGCGCAATGCGCTGGGAGGTGCCGGTGGCAATGCAGCGCAGCTTGCCGGTCTTGATGAACTGCATGACCGCCGCGGCACCGACCGATGCGGCTTCCAGGCGGCCGGCCAGCAGGTCGGTCAGCTGGGGACCGGTACCGCGGTAAGGCACGTGGGTGATGAAGGTGTCGCTGGCCATTTTCAGGTATTCCATGGCCAGGTGCCCCGCGCTGCCGTTGCCGGCCGAACCGTAGTTGAGCTTGCCCGGGCTCTTTTTGGCCAGGGCAATGAATTCGCGCAGGTTCCTGACCGGCACATCCGGGTGCACCAGGTACAGGCTGGGCACCTTGGCCAGCAGCGAAACCGGACGGAAGTCCTTGTCGGCGTCGTAGGGCAGGCGCGCATAGATGAACGGGTTCACGGCCATGGTGCCAATGTGGCTGAGCACCACCGTGTGCTGATCGTCGGCGCGGGCCACTTCCGACATGGCGATGTTGCCCGAGGCGCCCGGCTTGTTGTCCACGAACACGTTCTGGCCCAGGATCTTGGTCAGCTCGCCAGCCGTGGCGCGCGCAATGATCTCCGAGCTGCCGCCCGGGGCAAACGGCACCACGAACCGGATGGGCTTGGCCGGCCAGGCCTGGGCGCGCAGGGCCGGGGCAAAGGTGGCGGCAGCGCCACCAGCGGCGGCCAGCAGCAGGCTGCGGCGGGGCAGGGTGTGCGTCATGGGGTTGTCTCCTCGAATGGATGTGCAAAGTGTGCATGGTGCCAGCGCCGACCTATCAGTTGCCTTTCAGCGCAGGGCAGCGGTGGCGGGCACAATCCGGCCCATGCGCATCCTGCTGGCTGAAGACGAACGCGACCTGGGCGAATGGCTGGCCCGGGCCCTGGAGCAGGCCGGCATCCGCGTGGACTGGCTGGACGACGGCCGGCTGGTGGAGCGGGCGCTGGCCGGGGGCGAATACGACGCCCTGGTGCTGGACCTGGGCTTGCCCGGCCGTGACGGACACGAGGTGCTCAGGCGCATCCGCGCGCTCGACCAGCGCCTGCCGGTGCTGATCCTGACCGCCCGCGATTCCCTGGCCGAACGGGTGAGCACGCTCAACGAGGGCGCGGATGATTTCCTGGCCAAGCCCTTTGCACTGGCCGAGCTGGAGGCTCGCCTGACCGCGCTGATCCGCCGCGCGCGGGGCAGTGAGCATCCGCGCCTGGCCTGCGGACCTTTGCAGTTTGACACCGTGACGCGGCGCTTCACGCTGGGCGATGAAGTGCTTTCGCTGTCGCCGCGCGAACAGGCGACCTTGCGCGTGCTGGTGCAAAAAAGCGGTGAGCCGGTGTCGCGCCAGCAGCTGATGGACCGCGTGTTCAGCGACGAGGAAGACGTGCAGACCAGCGCAGTGGATGTGCTTTTGCACCGCCTGCGCCGGCGGCTGGACGGCAGCGGCGTGCGCATCCACACCTACAGGGGGCTGGGCTATGTCCTGGAACCGGATCCGGGCCATCAGTCATAGGGCCAGCCTGCGGGCCAAGCTGCTGGCGCTGCTGCTGCCGGCCATGCTGGGCATTGCGGGCTTGAGCCTGTGGGCCACCCATGCCGATGCCGTGGGTTCGGCCAACGCGGCCTACGACCGGTCCCTGCTGGGCGCCATCAAGGCGCTGGACCTGAATGTGTCCACCGCATCGGGCGGGCTGGCGGTGGAGCTGCCTTACCGGCTGTTTGAATTCTTCCAGCTCACGGCGACCGGCGAGGTGTACTTCCGCGTGGCCACGGCCGACGGGCTGGTGGAAATCGGCCACCCTGACCTGCCGCGCCCTCCGCGCGCTCCGCGCCTGGGCGAGCCGGTGTTCTATGACGCGAGCTACTTCGGCGAATCGGTGCGCGTGGGAGCCTATGTGCGGCCGCTGGAGCGGCCCGTGGGCGCCGCGCAGGAGGTGATGATCCAGGTGGCCGAGAGCACGGCGTCGCGCACGCAGTTCACCCAGCGCTTTGTGCGCCGCGCCGCCTGGCGCGACGCCGCCTTGCTGGCCGTCATGCTGGCCAGTGTGGTGCTGGCGCTGTGGGTGGCGCTGCGGCCGGTGTCGCGGCTGGCGCGGCTGACTGCCCAGCGCGCGCCCGATGACCTGCGCCCGCTGGAGGCCGCCGGCCTGCCGGGCGACATTGTCCCGCTGGTGGACGCCGTCAACCAGCAGCTGACCCGCACCGACGCGCTGATGACCGAGCGGCGCCGCTTCATTGACGACGCATCGCACCAGCTGCGCACGCCGCTGGCCACGCTGCGAGCCCAGGTGGACTACGCGCTGCGCGAACCCGACACCGTGCGCGCCCGCCAGGCGCTGCAGGCCCTGTCACAGGCGCTGGACAACACCGTGCGCGCTACCAACCAGCTGCTGGCGCTGGCGCGCAGTGACGCGGCGGCGGTGCAGGCCGAAGCTTTCGACGCCGCCGAACTGGCACGCGAGACGGCTCTGGCGCTGCTGCCGCAGGCCCGTGCGCGTGGCATCGACCTGGGCGTGGAGGCACCTGCCGGCGGCTGCCCCACCGGGGGCGACCGCGCGCTGCTGGGTCAGGCCCTGGCCAACCTTTTGCACAACGCCATCCACCACGGCCGTGTGCAGGGTTCGGTGACGGTGCAGGTGGCGGCTGACGCAATGGGTTGCAGCCTGGCCGTGGTGGATGACGGACCCGGCGTGGACGCCAGCCTGTTGCCCAGGCTGAGCCAGCGTTTTGCCAAGGGCCGAGCCAGCAGCGGCAGCGGCCTGGGACTGGCCATAGCGCAATCGGTGATGCAGCGCCATGGCGGACGCCTGCGCGTGCAACCGCGCGACGACGGTGCGGGCCTGAAAGCCGTCCTGTGGTGGCCCCATCCATGAAGCGCTGGCTCGCCCTGTTGGCCTTTGCGCTGGCGCAACCGGCGCTGGCCGGGCTGCCCGAAGGAGCCCGCTGCGTGGCCCCGGCCAAACCCGGCGGCGGCTTTGACCTGACCTGTGAGCTGGCCCGCGCAGCCCTGCAGGCTGCCGCGCCCGGCGTCACGCTGCCGACCATCTACCTGCCCGGCGGCATCGGGGCCATGGCCTTCAACACGGTGGTGCGCCAGCAGCCGGCGGACGCGGCCACCATCGTGGCCTTCTCGGCCGGTTCGCTGCTGAACCTGGCCCAGGGCCGCTTTGGCCCGTACAGCGAGCGTGACGTGCGCTGGGTGGCTGCGCTGGGGCTGGATCACGGCGTGATCGCCGTGCGGCGCGACGCACCGTATGCCACGCTGGGCGAATTGGTGGCAGCGCTCAAGCGCAACCCCAATGCCGTGGTGTTCGGCGCGGGCGGCACCATTGGCAGCCAGGACTGGATGAAAGCCGCGCTGCTGGCCCGCGCAGCCGGTGTCAGCCACAAGACCATGCGCTTTGTCGCGTTTGAGGGGGGCGGCGAAGCGCTGGGCGCGCTGGCCGGCGGCCATGTGCAGGTGCTGGCCGGGGATGCGGCCGAAGTCGCGCGCCAGATGCAAAAGGGCGTCCCGGTGCGGGTGCTGGCCGTGCTGGCGGACCAGCGCCTGGGCGGCGCCTGGTCGGGCGTGCCCACGGCCAGGGAGCAGGGCTTTGACATCCGCTGGCCCATTCTGCGCGGCGTGTACGTGGGCCCGCAGGTGCCGGACGCAGCCTATCGCCAGTGGGTGGAGGCCTTCACCCAGGCGCAGGCCCATCCACGCTATACGACGGCGCTGGCACAGGCCGGGCTGCAGGCGTCGCCTGCCACGGGCGCCGCGCTGGAGTCACAGATTGCCCAGCACATGGCGCGCTACCGCTCACTGGCCAGGGAATTCGGGCTGCTGCCCCGGTAGCGCAGGGCTCAGAACGGGATGCGGCCTGTCCAGATGTCCTTGTACATGACCCAGTCACCCATGAAGCTGTACAGCGGACGCCTGAAGCTGGCGGGCTTGTTTTTCTCGAACCCGAAATGCCCGATCCAGGCAAATGCATAGCCGCACAGCAGGCCCGCCAGGATCCACAGCGGATTGCCGGTGGCAAACACCAGTGCCAGGCACACCAGGCCCAGCGACGAGCCGGCAAAATGCAGGCGGCGGCAGGTGCGGTTGTTGTGCTCGACCAGGTAGAACGGGTAGAACTCGGCAAAGGACTTGAAGTCGCGCGGGTCGGCCGCCGGGCTGGCTACGCTGGTGTTCATGGCATGTCTCCTTGTTTTGGCGCAGTTTAGGCCGTGGCAAATGGTGCGTGCAAGAACCCCCTGAAACGTGCGCGACCACCGCGCTGCGGGCTGGCCGTGAGCCGGTAAGCGGGAAAGCGCTGCAGAAATCGGCCGATGGCAATGCGCCCCTCCAGCCGCGCCAGGCTGAGGCCCGCGCACTGGTGGATGCCGAAGCCGAAGGCCAGGTGGCGGTTGTTTTCACGTGACAGGTCCAGCACATCAGGGTTGGCAAACTGCGCCGGGTCACGGTTGGCGGCGCCTATGCACAGGGTGACCAGTGCGCCGGCTTGCAGCGCGACGCCGCCCACTTCACAGGCCTTGACGGCGCGTCGGTTGCCCAGCTGGTTGGATGACTCGAACCGCAGGAACTCGTCCACGGCCAGCGTCATGACGGATTCCAGCGCGGCGGCATCGCTGGCGGCGGCCATGCGCTGCAGCAGCCGGGCTTTTTCATCGGGCCATTCCTGCAGCGCCACCAGCGCGTTGCCGATCAGGTTGGTGGTGGTTTCGTGCCCGGCATTCAGGATGAACACGCAGTTTTGCAGCAGCTCGGATTCACTGAGCTGTTCACCTGACTGCTCGCCCTGGATCAGCCTCGTGAGCACGTCGTGCTCCGGGTCGCCGGGGTGGGCGCGCCGGTCGCGCACCAGCTCGCGCAGGTAAGCGGTGAAGTCGCTCACGCTCTGGTTGCCCAGGGCTTCCTGTTCAGGTGTGAGCCGGGGTTCCAGTGCGCCCAGTATGGCCAGCGACCAGTCGCGCAGCGGGCCGCGGTCAGCATGCGGCACGCCCAGCAGGTTGCCGATGATCTCTACGGGGATCGCCGACGCGAAATCTTCGATCAGGTCGCCGCCACCCTGGGCATCGATGGCGTCCAGCAAACCGTCCACCAGCGCAACCAGGCCTGGCTCCATGTCGGCAATGGCGCGGCGCGTGAGTGCCCCCATGATGAGCTTGCGCACACGCGTGTGCAGCGGCGGGTCGTTGAACACCAGGCTGGTGGTGTGGTGCACCAGCAGGGGGGCGTCGGCGCCGCTACCGTAGGGGCCATGGTTGTACTTCGGCGTGAATTCGACCTTCTTGTCGGAACTGAAGGATGGCGCGTCGCGGTACACCGCCACCAGGTCGGAATAACGCGTGAGGAAGTACGAGCCGTCGGGCATGCGCCGTACGGGCTCATGCTCGCGCAGCCAGGCATAGACGGGGTAGGGGTTGGCGTAGAAGTCGGCGGGCAGGGCGCGCAGGTCCAGCTGCGTGGCGATGGACAGTGCCTGCTCCGGCGCCATGGGGGGCGTGATGGGCATGGCCGGTTATACATCGGCCGCAGGCGCCACTGGCGCGCTGCGGTTGGCAAACCGTGCATGAAATCCTTTACCCTTGCACACCATGAACGCATCAGCCCCTGCTCACCACTACCTGGTCATTTCACGCGGCACCTGGGACGCGCAGGCCCGACCGGAGGATGTCCAGCAAAGCATCGACCGCTTCTATGAATGGTACGAACAGAACCTGGCCAGCGGGCGGATGTTGCGCGGCAGCAGGCTGCATGCCCAAGGCAAGGTGGTCTCGCGGCAAAGCATCACGGACGGTCCGTTCACTGAGGCCAAGGAGCTGGTTGGAGGCTACTGGTTCATCGTCGCCGGCAGCCTGGACGAAGCCGCCGCGCTGGCCGCCGAGAACCCCTGCCTGGCCCATGGCCTCAAGCTGGAGATTCGCCCGCTGGACGCGGCTAGGGCGCTGGCCACCGAAACCACCAGCGAAACACCCGCAGCCTGGCGCGCCTGACCTGTCCATGCCACTGCGTTTTCTTCAACTCGATGACGGCGGAATCCTCAGGACCGGTGAGGGTGTTCTCACGGCAGGGGATGTCATGGCCGTCAACCTGGCGTTGTACAGCTCACACGAGAAGATCAGGTCGATCAGCTACCAGATCAGTGACTATTCAGCTGTTGATCGCGTTGAGATCAGCGCCGAAGAGGTACTCCATCTATCCCAGGCCGACCAGGAAGCCGCGCGGATCAACCCGGACATGCTGGTCGCCGTGGTGGGCAAGCAGGATCTGATGTTCGGGCTTTTGCGGATGTGGGAGCTTTATGCCGGGGCATCGAAAATGCAGGCCTGCGTCTTCAGGGATGTGGAACAGGCCAGGGACTGGATCCGTCAGCAGCGCCAGGGCGCCGACGGCCAGTCAAATTGACACAAAAGGCGCCGGCGCCATGAACGCTGCATGGTGGCCGGTCCCGGCTCAAAGAATGCGCCGCACCAGACCCATGACCTGCGCAAACCGCTTGCCATACGGCGGGTAAAACAGGTCCCCCCGCGCCCAGCGCGACTGGTTGAGCACGGCCTTTTGCTGCGTCAGCCGCAAGAAACCTGCTTCGCCGTGGTAGCTGCCCCAGCCGCTGTCGCCCACGCCGCCAAAGGGCAGGTTCTCGTGGGCAATGTGCATCAGCGTGTCGTTCACCGTCACGCCGCCGCTCACGGTGCGTGCCAGCACGCGGTCGCGTGCCGCCGTGTCGGTGCCAAACCAGTACAACGCCAGCGGTCGCGGGTGGGCGTTGATGTGGGCAACGGCCTGGTCGGGCGTGTCATATGTCAGCACCGGCAGGATGGGACCAAAGATCTCCTCCTGCATCAGCCGGCCGGCCGCAGGTGCGTCAAACACCAGCACCGGCGGCATCTGGCGCTGCGCGGCATTGCCGGCGTCGGGCCCCGCCGGTTGCAGCCGCGCGCCAGCGGCCTGTGCCTCGGCCAGCAGGGCCTGCAGCCGGGCGTGGTGGCGCTCGCTGATGATGGCGGCGTAATCAGGGTTGCCGCCAATGGTGGGGAACAGGCGGGCCACCGCCTGGGCAAACGCTTCGCCAAACGCCGCCTCACGGCCGCGTGGCAGCAGGATGTAGTCGGGCGCTATGCAGGTCTGCCCGGCGTTCAGCAGCTTGCCGTGGGCGATCTTCACGGCGGCGTCGCTCAGGTCGCACGATGCGTCGATGATGCAGGGCGATTTGCCGCCCAGCTCCAGCGTGGTAGGTGTCAGGTGGGCGGCGGCGGCCCGGGCCACCATGCGGCCTACGGCGGTGGAGCCGGTAAAGAACAGGTGGTCAAACGGCAGGTCAGCGAATGCCGCGGCCAGCGCGCCGTCGCCCTGCACGACGCAAACCTCATCGGGCGTGAAGGCGCGCTCAAGCAGGCCAGCCAGCAGCGCCGACGTGCGGGGCGTCAGTTCGCTGGGCTTGAGCATCACGCGGTTGCCGGCGGCCAGCGCGGTAATCAGCGGGCCCAATGACAGCTGCAACGGGTAGTTCCATGGCGAGATGATGCCCACGACCCCCAGCGGCTGACGCTGGATCCAGGCGCGCGCCGGCATCAGGTAGATGGGGGTGCGAACACGTTGCGGCTTCATCCAGCGGGCCAGGTGGCGCAGCGTGTGAGACAGCAGGGCGCGCAGCACGAAGATGTCGGCCACCTCGGTCAGCTGCGGCGAACGCACGCCGAAATCCTGCTGCACGGCGTGGGCCATGGCCTGGCCGTGTTCGTCCAGCAGGGCGCGCACGCGCAGCAGGCGGTCACGGCGCAGGGACAGCGGCACATCGACCTGCGCCCGGCTCGCGGAGTACTGGGCGTCGAACAGCGGACGCAGCCGGATGGCGTCGGGGGTGTTGGCATTCATGCGCTTCATGATAGGCCGCACGGCGCTGCGCGTGCACGGCAGTGCTCTCTAAACCGGCAGCGGGTTAACACCGATCTGTCGTCCGTGCGACACTGCTGGTCCAGTGGGCCCTTACCGCATAGCCATGTACAGACTTCACGGTTTCTGCCAGTCCGGCAACACCTTCAAGGTGGCCTTCCTGTTGCGCGCCCTGGGCCAGGCCTGGGAGCCGCAGTTTGTGGATTTCATGAACGGCGTGACGCGCACCGGCGAATGGCGCGAAGGCACCAACGTGATGGGCGAGGTGCCGGTGCTGGACGACGGCGACCGCCGCCTGACCCAGTCGGGTGTGATCCTTTCCTACCTGTCGGCGCGCCACGGCGCCTTCGGCGGGCAGACGGAAGACGACAGGCTGGAAGTGCTGCGCTGGCTGCTGTTTGACAACCACAAGCTCACCAGCTATTTCGCCAGCTACCGCTTCATGAAGGCATTTGGCCCGAGCGCACCCGACCCGGCCGTCATGGGTTGGCTGCGCGCCCGGCTGGACAATGCCTTTGGCATTCTGGACAGGCATCTGGACGGGCGCGCGTTTGTGGTGGGCCACGCGCCGACCATTGCCGACCTGTCCCTGTGCGGCTATCTGTTTTATCCGGTGGATGAAAGCGGCTATGACGTTGCCGGCCGTTTCGTCCATGTGCAGGCCTGGCTCGACCGCCTGCGCGCGCTGCCCGGCTGGGCCAACCCGTACGACATCCTGCCGGGCGACTACATCGCCCCCCGGTGGTGAGCGGCTGACCGCCCCGTGTTGCCATGACCCACGCCTCGGCTGAAATGCAGGCCTATTACGCGGCGCGAGCCGCGTACTACGACGCCGTTTACCTCAAGCCCGAGCGCCAGGCCGACATTGCGTTCCTGGTGGACCATCTGCCCGATCGGCTGGCCGGCCGCCGCGTGCTGGAGGTCGCCTGCGGCACGGGCTACTGGACGCAACACATCGCACCCCGTGCCGCCGCCCTGGTGGCCACGGACGGCACGGCGCAGCCGCTGGACTTTGCGCGCCAGCGGCCGGGCGTGGCGCAGGTGCGCTTCCAGCAGGTGGACGCCTATGCGTTGCCGGCAGACCTGGGCGAGTTTGATGCGGCGTTTGCCGGGTTGTGGTTTTCGCACGTGCCGGTGCAGGCGCGCGTGCCTTTCCTGCAGGGGCTGCACGCCCGGCTGGCACCGGGTGCGCGGGTGCTTTTCATTGACAACAACGAGGTGCAGTGCCGTGACTTCCCGATCACCGAAACCGACGCGCATGGCAACACCTACCAGCACCGGCAGCTGCGTGACGGCTCCATCCACCGGGTGCTGAAGAACTTTCCGTCGCAGGGCGAGCTGCAGCAGCTGCTGGCGCCCTGGGCGGGCCAGGTGCACTGGCAGAACCTGCAGAACTTCTGGTTGCTGGAGTACGAACTGGCAGCCTGAGGGATGCGAGGCGCTACAGTCGTGTGATGCAGCAGCCTGAACTCATTGCCGTTTGCACCACGGTGGCCGACGATGCCGCCGCGCAGGCCCTGGCCCGTGCGGCGGTCAGCGCGCGCCTGGCCGCTTGTGTGCAGTTTGAGCCCATCCACAGTGTCTACCCCTGGGACGGGCAGATTCAGTCAGGCTCCGAGGTGCGCCTGATGTTCAAGACCACGCGGGCCATGTACACCGAGCTGGAGCGCTTCATCCTGGACCACCACCCCTACGAGCTGCCAGCGGTGTACGCCGTGCCGGTGGCATTTGCCAGCCCGGCGTATGCGCAATGGGTGGGGCAGGGCGTGCTGTTGCCCGGCCTGCCTACGCCAGAAACGCCTTGATCGCGGCCAGCGTGTCGTCGGGGGTTTCGGTCATCTGGTGATGCCCCACTGGCAGGCTGGCGACCTGCACCTTTTTGCCGGCGGCACGGGCCTTGTCCACCAGGGGCTGCGCGGCCCTGGGCAGCGTCATCTGGTCCATGGCGCCCAGCACAAACAGCACGGGGCAGGTCACCTGCGTGATGGCGGTTTCGGCGTTGGCATAGCTGTCGCAGGCCTTGAAACCGCGGTAAAACACATTGACCCGCGGGTTACTGGCCAGCACGCGGCGATTCAATGCGGTGCTGTTGCCCCAGACCCAGGTACCGGGCCCGAGAGCTGAGGGCGGCGCGGCCAGTGTGCTGCGGCTGAAGACGTTGATCATGTGGATGGCCCTGGCCGGCTCGTTCAGGGCGGCGTCCAGCAGTACCTGCGACACCTTCATGGGGGCGGCCGTTCCCACCAGCACCAGGTGGCTCACCCGGTCTTTGAGGTTGGCTGCGGCTTCCAGCGCGATCAGGGAGCCCCAGCTGTGGCCGACCAGCGCAGCGCGCTGTACGCCCACGGCGTCCAGCAGCGCGGCAATGAAGGCCGCGCCTTCCTCCACGCTGGCGGGCGCCTCGCCTGCGCTGCGGCAATGGCCGGGCAAGTCCACGGCCAGCACATTCCAGCCGTGGTTGGCCAGGTAGCGGCTTTGCAGCGCCCAGACGCTGTGGTCGTTGAGCACGCCGTGGATGAACACCACGGTGGGCCTGGCCGGGTCAAAGGGCTTGCCGGCGGTGTAGCAATAGGTCTGTGCGCCGTTGACGGTGATGTTCATGCTGCCTTCTCCGCTGCCTTCAGTGCCCGCTTGAGATCGTCGATCAGGTCGTCGGCATCCTCCAGCCCGATCGACAGGCGGATGGTGCCCTGGCTGATGCCGGCATTGGCCAGGGCTTCGTCGCTCATCCGGAAATGCGTGGTGCTGGCGGGGTGGATCACCAGCGAACGGCAATCGCCCACATTGGCCAGGTGGCTGAAAACCTTGAGCGTCTCGATGAATTTCCTGCCCTGCTCCCGGTTGCCCTTGATGTCAAAGCTGAAGACGCTGCCCGCGCCACGGGGCAGCAGCTTTTGCGCCAGTGCGTGGCTGGGATGGCTTTGCAGCAGCGGGTGGCCCACGCGTGCCACAAAGGGCTGCGCCGCCAGGAATTCCACCACCCGGCGGGTGTTGGCCATGTGCCGCTCCATGCGCAGCGACAGCGTCTCCACCCCCTGCAGGATCAGCCAGGCGGTGTGCGGGCTCATGCAGGCGCCGAAGTCGCGCAGGCCCTCGCGGCGCGCCCGCAGCAGGAAGGCGCCGACGGTGCTTTCCTCGCTGAACACCATGCCGTGGAAGCCGTCGTAGGGTTGGTTCAGTTCGGCGAACCGGCCGGCGGCGGCCGGGCCGTCCCAGTCAAAGCTGCCGCCGTCCACCACGATGCCGCCGATCACGGTGCCGTGGCCGCTCAGGAACTTGGTGGCCGAGTGGTAAACCAGATCGGCGCCCAGTGCCAGCGGCGTCATGAGGTAAGGGGACGTCAGCGTCGAATCCACCAGTAACGGCACGCCGGCTTCGTGGGCAATGGCCGAGACGGTGGGAATGTCCAGCACGTCCAGCCCCGGATTGCCCACGGTTTCGCCAAACAGCAGTTTCGTGTTGGGGCGTATGGCTGCGCGCCAGCCGTCAATGTCACCGGGCCTGACGAAGGTGGTTTCAATGCCGAAGCGGCGCAGGGTGTAGTGCAGCAGGTTCTGGCTGCCGCCATAAAGTGCCGTGCTGGCCACGATATGGCTGCCCGCGCCCATCAGCGTGGCCACGGCCAGGTGCAGGGCCGCCTGGCCGCTGGCGGTGGCAATGGCACCGATGCCGCCTTCCAGCGCAGCCACGCGCTGCTCCAGAACGGCATTGGTCGGGTTGCTGATGCGGCTGTACACATGGCCGGCGCGCTCCAGGTTGAACAGGGCGGCGGCGTGGTCGCTGGACTCGAAAACGAACGAGGTGGTCAGGTGGATGGGGACCGCGCGCGCACCGGTGCTGGGGTCGGGTGCGGCCCCGGCGTGCAGCGCCAGGGTGTCAAAACCAGGGTCGGAATAGCCGGGCATGTGCGTTGTCTCCGGGTAACTCTGTTGTGGAAGAGGCTGGCATTGTGGGCTATATTCATCCGACGGTCAGTCACCCGTGTCTTTGAGGAGATCACCATGAAAGTCAGCGACATCCTGCGCGTCAAGGGAAACACCCTGTACACCGCCACGCCCGACGAGCCGCTGGTTCGGGCGGTGGAACTCATGGCCGAGAAGGATATTGGTTCGCTGGTCGTCATGGAGCATGGCGACCTGGTGGGCATGCTCACCTTTCGCGAGGTGATCCAGACGGTGGTCAAGAACGGCGGCGTGGTCGGCGGTGCGCTGGTGCGCAAGGCCATGGACGACGCGCCACTGACCTGCACGGCCGAGACCGAGCTGGACGAAGTCCGCCGCATGATGCTGGAGCGCCACGCCCGCTACATGCCCGTGATGGACAAGCGCATGCTCATGGGCGTGATCAGCCTGTACGACGTGGCCAAGGCCGTGGTGGACAGCCAGAACTTCGAAAACAAGATGCTCAAGGCCTACATCCGCGACTGGCCGTCCGAGGAAGAAGAATCCCCCAAGCTGTAACAGCCCACCGCGTGCCCTGCGCGCCGGACAGGGGCGCCTAGATCAGTTTTTCATCCGGCCGCGAAATTTTCTTCAGCGCCTTGTGGCGTCCGCCGTCCTGCTTGAGCGGTATGGCGGTCTGGGTGTCGTCCCAGACCGGGTCTTCCAGGCTGTCAAAGACCTCGCGCAGCTTTTGCCCCCAGCTGTTGTGCAGCATGCGGTAATAGGGGTTTTCGCTGTCGATGCAGATGACCTTGTCGCTCTGGAACTTGTTGGCCTCATACACCACCAGGTCCAGCGGCAGCCCCACCGACAGGTTGGACTTCATGGTGGAGTCCATGGACACCAGCGCGCACTTGGCGGCTTCGTCCAGCGGCGTATCGGGCGTGATCACGCGGTCCAGCACGGGTTTGCCGTACTTGGACTCGCCCACCTGGAAATAAGGTGTCTCGGGCGTGGCCTCAATGAAGTTGCCGGCTGAATACACCTGGAACAGCCGCATGCCCTCGCCGCGGATCTGGCCGCCGAAGATCAGCGACACGTTGAATTCCACGCCGGCGTGCTTGAGCGCGGCGGCGTCCCGGTCATAGACATGGCGCACGGCGCTGCCCAGCACCCGCGCGGCGTCGAACATGCTCTTGGCATTCCAGATGGTGATGGGGGTGTCGTGCTCGTTCTCGGCCAGCTGCTCGACCTGCAGGATTTCACGCACCGATTGCGAGATGCCCAGGTTGCCGGCCGACAGCAGCACCATGAAGCGGTCGCCCGGCTTCTCGTACACGATCATCTTGCGGAAGGTGCTGATGTTGTCCAGCCCCGCATTGGTGCGGGAGTCAGACAGGAAGACAAGTCCGGCGTTGAGTTTGATGCCGACGCAGTAAGTCATTTCTTATCCTGTAATTTCTTCTTCAGCGCATACAGCGCATCCAGCGCTTCACGCGGGCTCAGGGTGTCAGGGTCGATGGCTGCCAGTGCGGCCTCGGCGGGGGAGGGGCCGGTGTCCGCGGTGGCAGGCGGGGGCGCAAACAAGTCTACCTGCTCGCGGCTGTCGGCCTGCTGGCCCTCCAGCGCGGCCAGGGCGTGGCGGGCATGGTTGACCACGGCCGCCGGCATGCCGGCCAGCCGTGCGACCTGGATGCCGTAGCTGCGGCTGGCCGGGCCGGCCTGGATTTCATGCAGGAACACGATATCGCTGCCCGATTCGGCCGCGCTCACGTGCACGTTCACGGCCGCATGGTGTTTGGCCGGGAATTCGGTCAGCTCGAAGTAATGGGTGGCAAACAAGGTGTAGGCGCGGGTCTTGTCATGCAGGTGCGCGGCAATGCCTGAAGCAAGTGCCAGGCCATCAAAGGTGCTGGTGCCGCGGCCGATCTCGTCCATCAGCACCAGCGATTCAGGCGACGCGCCGTGCAGGATCTGCGCGGCCTCGGTCATCTCCAGCATGAAGGTGGACTGCGCGTTGGCCAGGTCGTCCGCCGCGCCGATGCGGGTGTGGATGGCGTCCAGCGGCCCGAGCCGGCAGGCCTGCGCCGGCACATAGCTGCCAATGCTGGCCATGAGGCTGATGATGGCCACCTGGCGCATGTAGGTACTCTTGCCGCCCATGTTGGGGCCGGTGATGACCTGCATGCGCTGCTTTGGCCCCAGTCGCGTGTCGTTGGCAATGAAGCTGCCCCCGCCGGTCTCGGCCAGCCGGGCCTCCACGACCGGGTGGCGGCCCTGGGTGATGTCGATGCCGGGCTCGCGGGTGAACTGCGGACAGCACCAGTTCAGCGTGAGCGAGCGTTCGGCCAGCGCGCACAGCACGTCCAGCGACGCGATGGCGCGCGCCAGCTGCGTCAGCGCGGGAATGTGTGGTTGCAGCTGGTCCAGCACCTGCTCGTACAGCCATTTCTCGCGCGCCAGGGCCCGTTCCTGGGCGCTCAGGGCCTTGTCTTCAAAGGCCTTGAGTTCGGGGGTGATGAAGCGCTCGGCGTTCTTGAGTGTCTGGCGGCGGCGGTAGTCGCCGGGAACCTTGTCCACCTGGCCCTGCGTGACCTCGATGTAGAAGCCATGTACCTTGTTGAACTGCACACGCAGGTTGGCAATGCCGGTGCGGGCCTTTTCGCGGGTTTCCAGGTCCAGCAAAAAGGCGTCGCAGTTGTCCTGGATGCCGCGCAGCTCGTCCAGCTCGGCGTCAAAGCCGTGGGCGATCACGCCGCCGTCGCGCACCAGCGCAGCCGGCTCCTCAAGGATGGCCCGCGCCAGCAGTTCGGCACAACCGGCGGGCGGCTGCAGCTGGTTGGCGATGGGTGCCAGCGCGCCGTCCAGCCCGTGCAGCGCCTGGCCCAGCGCGCGGGCCTTGTGCAGCGACTGTTGCAGGGCCACCAGCTCGCGCGGACGCACCTGGCGCAGGGCGGTGCGGGCGGTGATGCGCTCCACGTCGCTGGTGCCCTTGAGCTGGGCGCGCAAGGTTTGCCAGGGACCGGTGCGCAGCGTGGTGATGGCGGCCAGGCGTTGGGTGGCCTGGGTGCGGTCGCGCTGGGGCGCCAGCAGCCAGCTCTTGAGCAGCCGGCTGCCCATGCCGGTCAGGCAGGTGTCCAGCAGCGAGAACAGCGTGGGTGCGTCCTCGCCGCGCAGCGTCTGTACCAGCTCCAGGTTGCGCCGGGTGGTCTGGGGCAGGTCGATGAGTTCGTCGCGGCGCTGCACCCTGATGTTGTGCAGGTGGGTCAACGCCCGGCCCTGCGTGTGTTCGGCAAATCCCAGCACGGCGGCGGCGGCGGCGTGGGCTTCGGGCAGGGCATCGGCGCCCCAGGCCTGCAGGCTGGCGGCCTTGAGTTGCTCCAGCAGCTTGCGCTGGCCCAGCGTGGCGTCAAACTGCCAGTCGGGCCGGGGCGTGAGCGACAGGGCCGACGCAAAACGCAGTGCCTTGAGCCGCTGCTCGAACGCGGGTGTGACGCCCGCGCTGTACAGCAGCTCGCTGGGGGCGGTTCGGGCCACCCAGGCCTCCAGCTCGTCAGCCCCGCACTGGGCCAGGTGCAGTTCGCCCTGGGTCACGCTCAGCCAGGCCAGGCCCAGCGTGTGGCGTGCACCCTGGTGCACGGCAAGCAGAAAGGATTCAGCCTTGTCGCTGAGCAGTTCGGTATCGGTCAGCGTGCCGGGCGTCACTACGCGCACGACCTTGCGTTCCACCGGCCCCTTGGCCGTGGCAACGTCGCCCACCTGCTCGCAGATGGCGACCGATTCGCCCAGCTTGATCAGGCGGGCCAGGTAAGTCTCTACCGAATGAAAGGGCACGCCGGCCATGACCACCGGCTCGCCGGCCGACATGCCGCGTTTGGTGAGGGTGATGTCCAGCAGCCGCGCGGCCTTCTCGGCGTCAGCCCAGAACAGCTCGTAAAAATCCCCCATGCGGTAGAACAGCAGGGTGTCGGGAAAGTCCGCCTTCAGGCCCAGGTACTGGGCCATCATGGGCGGGTAGGCGCTGAGGTCGGCGGTGCTGGGCATGGCGCGCGATGGTACCTCGGCAGCGGCAGTCAGCCGGCCGTGGCGGCGTTCAGGTCGGCTTGCGCACGCGCATGGTCTTGCGCGGTGCCGGCTGGGCCGGTGCGGCGGCTTCGGCGTCCTGGGGCTCATCGCTGCCCATGTCGACCGTGCTGCGGGCGTACACGTCCGCCGGATCGGCACCGGGTGCATGGGCGGCGGCGCGGGCCACGCGCATCTTGTCTTCCACCCCGGCAAACTTGGAGTATTTGGACAGCATGGGCACCAGCTGGCCGTAGATGCGCGGGTTGCCGGCCACGCATTCCTTGTGTTCCATGAAATCAGGCTCGCCCGTGAAGTTGCCGATCAGGCCGCCGGCTTCGGTCACCAGCAGCGAACCTGCAGCCACGTCCCAGGGCGACAGGCCGGTTTCAAAGAAGCCGTCGGTGAAACCTGCGGCCACATAGGCCAGGTCCAGCGCGGCGGCGCCGGGGCGGCGCAAGCCGGCGGTGCGCTGCATCACGTCGGACATCATGGCCAGGTAGTTCTGGAAGTTGTCGCCCGGACGGAACGGGAAACCGGTGGAGATCAGGCACTGCTTGAGCTCGGTGCGCTTGCTCACGCGGATGCGGCGTTCGTTCATGAAGGCGCCGCGGCCCTTGGTGGCGGTGAACAGGTCGTTGCGGCTGGGATCGTAGATCACAGCCTGCTCGACCTTGCCCTTGACGGCCAGCGCGATGCTGACGCAATAGACCGGAAAGCCGTGGATGAAGTTGGTGGTGCCATCCAGCGGGTCGATGATCCAGATGTGGTCTGAATCCGGGTTGCCATGCTCGCTGCCGGACTCTTCGGCCAGGATGCCGTGCCCCGGGTACGCGGTGAGCAGCGTTTCAATGATGGCCGCTTCACTGGCGTGGTCGACTTCGGTGACGAAATCATTGACCTGCTTTTGCGAGATGCGCACGGCTTCAACGTCCAGCGCGGCGCGGTTGATGATGGCGCCGGCGGCGCGGGCGGCCTTGATGGCCACGTTGAGCATGGGGTGCAGGTTGGGGGACGACATGAATTGTTCAGAAGAGCGGGGGAAGGGGCCGTCCGGCGATGCGGGGGCGCGAATGGGCTGTATTTTCCCATAAAGCGACAATCCACCCCCATGCAGTCTTCCGTTTCCACCCGTTTCATCCTCATCAACACCAGCCATGCCGGCAATGTGGGCGCTGCCGCGCGTGCCATGAAGGTCATGGGGTTTGACGACCTGGTGCTGGTGGCGCCGCGCTGGGACAACGTGCTGCGCCGTGAAGAAACCATCCAGCGGGCCAGCGGCGCGCTGGACGTGCTGAAGAACGCGCGCATCGTGGCCACGCTGGATGAGGCTCTGGACGGCGTGACCCACCTGTGCGCCACCGCCATGACGCCGCGCGACTTCGGCCCGCCCACGCTGGCCCCGCGGGAGCACTTTGCCGCGCTGGCGCCGCAGGGCCACAGCGTGGCCTTCCTGTTTGGTTCCGAGCGCTTCGGCATGGCCAATGACGACGTGTACCGCTGCCACACCTGCCTGAGCATTCCCACCAATCCGGCCTTTGGCTCGCTGAATCTGGGCGCGGCGATCCAGGTCGTTGCCTACGAATGGCGCATGGCGCTGGGCGGCTTTGCCGTGCAACCTTCGGCCGCTGAGCCGGTGGCAGCCGACGCCCGGGCGGTGGCCGGCCTGCTGGCGCACTGGGAGCAATCGCTGGTGGACATCGGCTTTCTGGACCCGGCCGCGCCCAAGAAGCTCATGCCGCGCCTTAACCAGCTTTTCAATCGGGCGCAGGTCACCCAGGAAGAAGTCCACATTCTTCGTGGTGTTGCCAAAGCGATGGCCGAAGCAGCCGCACGGGGCAAGCGATAGACTGTCCGGCCAGAACGATATAACTCCGTCTCATGTTCGATCGCATCCGTTCCGACATCCAGTGCATCCTCGACCGCGATCCTGCCGCGCGCAGCACGTGGGAGGTGGTGACCTGTTACCCGGGCCTGCATGCGATCTGGCTGCACCGCCCGGCGCACTGGTGCTGGACGCATGGGCTGAAATGGCCCGGGCGCTTCATCTCGCATGTGGCGCGCTGGCTCACGGGCATCGAGATCCATCCCGGCGCCCGGATCGGCGAGCGTGTGTTCTTTGACCACGCCATGGGCGTGGTGGTGGGCGAGACCGCCGAAATCGGCGACGGCTGCACCATCTACCAGGGCGTGACGCTGGGCGGCACCTCGCTGTACAAGGGCGAAAAGCGCCACCCCACGCTGGGACGCAACGTGGTGGTGAGCGCCGGCGCCAAGGTGCTGGGCGGCTTTGTGGTGGGCGATGGCGCCAAGATCGGCAGCAACGCCGTGGTGATCAAGCCCGTGCCTGCGGGCGCCACGGCCGTGGGCATACCGGCGCGCATCATCCCGTCCAAGGAGGGCGCCAGCGCCGACGTGACTACCCACGAGAAAAAGTTCCAGGCCTATGGCATCACGCTCGAGGACGACCCGCTGAGCCAGGCCATGAAAGGCCTGATCGACAGCGCGGCTGGTCAGGAGCACCAGATCGCGCTTCTGTGGCAGGCCATTGAAAAGCTGTCGGCCGCGCGCGATTCGCATGACAAGGATGACTGCGTGCCGGCAGATGCGGCCCGCAAGGAATGCTTCGAGGCCGAAAAACTCAACCAGCTGGTCGGCAAGTAGGCCGGGCTACAGCAGGATCATGCCGCTGTCGGCCGGCGGCGGATCCTTGGGTTTTGCGCTGGCGCTGGCCGCAGCCTTGATCTGCGCCAGTTCTGTCTGAAGCGTGTGGTTCACCCGGTCAGCCTGGCGCAATTTCTTGGTGATGGCGCGCAGCCGCGCCGTCAGCCGCGCCAGCAGGGTAGCCAGCAGCTTGTTGGCCTGCGGCGGGCTGGTGCGCGACAGCTCGGTCAATGCATCGCGTGACAGCAGCGCAGCGTCCACGTCGGTGGACGCCTTGCAGGTGGCCGAGCGCGGTTCGCCGTCAAACAGGCCCATTTCGCCGATCACGCTGCCCGCGCCCACCACCCCCAGCAAGGTGGTGTCGGCGCGCGACAGGCCTTCGTTTTCGACCACCACTTCACCGCGCAGTACCAGCACCAGGAAACTGGTGTTGGATGCGCCTTCCTGGATGATCACGTCGCCGGCCTTGAAGCGGTGCAGGGTCATGAGCCGTACCACTGCCAGGGCAGTGTCGGCGTCCAGCTCGGCCAGCGCGGACTTTGACGCCAGCAGGGCGGCGACATCCTTGCGTTCCCACGAGCGCTTTTCGGTGACGAATGGTTCCATGGACTTTCCTTCGCAGGGGATGGTGGTTTCAGCGGGTGCCGCCGATATCCAGGTCTACCGCTGGCCGGCCCGCGCGCAGCGCGGCCAGTTCGTCCTGCAGTGACAGGTTCAGTGCGGTCAGGGTTTTGACCTTCAGGTTGGTGGCCCGCAGCCGTTCGGCCACGCGCGCCATGATTGCACCCATCAGCGCGCAGGCGACAGCGGGCACGGTATCGATCAGGCGGGCCAGCGCGGGGCGGTCCAGTACCGCGATATCCATGTCGGTGATGGCGGTGACGGTGGCCGATCGCGGCCTGCCGTCCAGCACGCCCAGTTCGCCGAACAGGCTGCCGCTGGTCAGCATGCTCAGCACCATGGAGTCATGCACGGGCCCGCTCATTTCGTTTTCGACCACGGCCTCGCCCTGCAACACCAGCGCCATGTACCCGGTGCTGGTGACGCCCTCCTGGATGAGTACGGTGCCGGCCTTGATGCGCTGGGGTGTGAGCAGGCGCACGATCTGCAGCGCGGCTTCCAGGTTGAGCTCGGTCAGCGCGGTCCTGGAGATCAGCAGCTCGGCGACGTCAGAGCGGCTCCAGGTGCGCTTGTCAGTGATGATCGATTCCATGAGCGCGCCCCTGTATGCAGTGGGTTCAGCGTGATGCCAGCGGCACCAGCGGGAAGCCGTTGTCAAACACGGTTTCGCCCCAGTTGGCCGACACGTCCATGCGGTACTCGGCTGCGTCCAGCGTCTTGCCGTCAGGCAGCAGTGGGCGCAGGCGCAGGTAATAGGTGCCGGGCTTGAGCGCGCCCAGCAATGCGCTGGAGTTGGCGGCTTCCTGGCGCTGCAGTACGTTGGCAAACGCGCTGTCGCCGGCCAGTTCCAGGCTGAACCGCTGTGTGGGCAGGGGCCGGCCGTTGTCCAGCAGGGCCGACCACACCAGCGTGTTCTGGCCGTCACGCAGGCTCAGGGTCGAGCTGGTCAGGCGCCAGCGCACAGGTTCCTTGATGGCCACGAGCTTGACCGAGTCAAAGCCTTCTATGCCCTGGGCATCAATGCCGCGCACGCGTGTGTACCAGGTGGCGTTGTCCAGCTGCCCCAGGTCCACGCTGGCGGTGGTGACCTTCAGGTCGCGCACAATGCGGTCGAACTTCTCGTCACCGGCCACCTGCACGCGAAACGATTCGGCGCCCGGCAGCACCGGCATGGGCAGCAGCGCCTGGGGCTTGTTGAGTTCGGCCGGAAGTGCCGACAGGTCGGGGGCGGGCAGCAGCCTGACGACGCGCACTTCGCGTTCGGCCGGGTTGATCCGCGCGCCGGTGCCACCAGGCAGGTCGGCGCCGCTTTGCTGGGCCGGGTTGTCGGCGCGCACCTGGCCCTCCACCACTTCGGTACGGGCATTGCGCGACGCCGGGTCGTCATAGGCCACGCGGAACTGCGTGCCGCGCACGCCCACCAGCGAGGTTGGCGTTTCGATCTGCAGCGGCGTGGCGCGCCGCTCGATGCGCGCGGCCAGCGTTTCCAGCGCGCCCTGCGCCAGGCGGATGAAGCCCGAGAACCAGGTGGTGGAGCCGCTGGCCGAGGCGTCGCGCATGGCGTATTCGCGGTTGCTCACCACGTCGGCCAGCGTCTGCGGCAGCATCTTGACCTGGGTGCCGTCGCCCAGCTGCACCACGGCCGAACTGTTGGCGCCGGTGGACAGCCGGGCGCCTTCGGGGACAGCCATGCCCACCGTGGCGGCGGCGCCGCCCAGACGCACATCGCCTGCAACGCTGATCACGCGGGCCTGGGCGGGCTGGAACTTCAGCAGCCGCAGCGGGATGTTCAGGCGCTGGCCGGGCTTGATGAAGTTGGGGTCCTTCATCTGGTTGAATTTCGCCACCTCGCCCCAGGCACCGGGCGTGACCAGCAGGTCGCGCGACAGGCGGATCAGCTTGTCCGACGCCTTGACGGTGTAGGGCAGGCTGGGTTCGGGGGTGGCGGGGGCCGCCGTTGACTGCGCCAGCGCGGCGGCTGTGAAAAAGGTCAACAGTGCGGCGGCTGGCGCGGATCTCATGCGGGCTCCTGGGGGCGGGTCGGTCGAATGGCGGATTTGGGCCGGAACGCCTTGCAGACCTCGTCGCGGGTTTCCAGGTACGGCCCGCCAATCAGGTCAATGCAATACGGTACGGCCGCAAAAATGCCGGCCGCCAGCGTCTGCCCATCCGCCGATTTGAGCCCTTCCAGGGTTTCCTGGATAGCCTTGGGCTGCCCCGGCAGGTTGATGATGAGGCATTTGTCACGGATGACGGCGCATTGGCGCGACAGGATGGCGGTGGGCACAAACCGCAGGCTGATCTGGCGCATCTGCTCGCCAAAGCCGGGCATTTCGCGGTGGGCGACGGCCATGGTGGCTTCGGGCGTCACGTCGCGGGGCGCCGGGCCGGTGCCACCGGTGGTCAGCACCAGTGCGCAGCCGGCGTCCACCAGTTCGATCAGGGTCTGGCTGATCAGGGCCTGCTCGTCGGGTATGAGGCGCGGCGCGAAGGTGATGGGGTTGAGCAGCGCACTGCCCAGCCAGCCCTGCAGCGCGGGCAGGCCCTTGTCTTCGTAGACACCGCTGGAAGCGCGGTCGCTGATGGAGACGATGCCGATGCGCACCGGATCCGGCTCACTCATTGCCGGCCTCCATCTGCTCACGCACCAGCTGGAAAATTTCGCGGTAGGCGCGGCCGCGGCGTGGCGCCAGCCCCTGAGAAATCGAGGTCTTGTCGGGCTGGGCGTTCTTGCGGGCCTGGCGCGCCAGCGCCCGCAGCTGCTGCGAATCGGTGCCCGGGTACAGGGTGAGCCATTCGCCAATGGCGTCATCGTCGGCGATCAGCCGGTCGCGCCACTGCTCGGCCTGGTGCAACGCCAGCGTGTGCTGGGCCGAGCCGCGCTGCTGTTCGTCCAGGGCGTCACGCGCAGCTTGCAGGGTGTCGGGCTCCAGGCCGCGCATGAGCTTGCCCACGTACTGCATCTGGCGGCGCTTGCCCTCAAAGTTGGTGATGCGCTTGGCCTCGGCCATGGCTTCGGTCAGCTTTTCGGGCAGGGCCACGCGTTCCAGGAGATCGGCGCGCAGTGTCATCAGCGCCTCGCCCAGCTTTTGCAGCTCTGCACTTTCGCGTTTGAGGTCGGTTCGGCTGGCTTCGGTGGTGCCCTTGAGCTCGGCCTTGAGCTCCAGGTCGAGTTCGCTGCCTTCAGCAACGAACATTATGTTGCCCGGTTTGATATCTCGGTGCACGATTCCCTGGTCGTGTGCGATTTTGAGACCTTCGCCGAGCTGCTGGAAAATTTCGATCACAGTAGGGAGGAACATTCCCTGATTCGGTTTGATGCGG
>CAZUJD010000005.1:0-20018 GCA_964620025.1 uncultured Ramlibacter sp.
GCACCTTGACCATTTGACGGTCGATCCAGGCCTGGCTGCGCTGCGCCTTGGTGCGGCCGGGCCAGATGCTCTCAAGCCGCGCCAGGATCAGCGCATCAAGCACGCCGTCCGCAAGCGCCTCCCAGGTTTTGACTTCGGCACGCTCACGACCCATACCCGGGATGAGCTTGCCCACCGGTGACAGGGTGTCCAGATACTCGACGATCACGCGTGAATCAAACAGCGCCTCGCCGCCTTCCATGATCAGGCAGGGCACCTTGCCCAGCGGATTGGATTGCCCAATGGTGGTGTCGGCGGCCCAGACGTCTTCAGGCACAAACTGGTAATCCAGTTTTTTCTCGGCCATCACGATGCGCACTTTGCGCACGTAAGGGCTGGCAACAGCTCCTAGCAACTTCATGGGAGGGCTCTCTGAATGTTCGAGTTATCGCAGGAAGTTCATTTTAGGGGAACACGCCCGTTTGCCTGTGGTGACGCCACGACAGGCCCTGCTGATCACCGGCAAAAGTGCGCCGCCTACAATTGCAGACATGACTCTCTCCACCATTGCGGCACTCTCGCCGCTGGACGGCCGCTATGCGGCCAAACTCGCCAACCTGCGCCCGCTGATGAGCGAGCAGGGTTACATGCATCGACGTGTGCAGGTCGAGATCGCCTGGTTCATCAGCCTGAGCGATGCCGGCTTCTCCGAATTCAAGCCACTAAGCCCCGGAGCACGCACTTACTTGCTCGGCCTGGTCAAGAACTTCTCGGAGTCTGATGCCGCCGCCATCAAGGACATCGAAAAAACCACCAACCATGATGTGAAGGCGGTGGAGTACTGGATCAAGTCCAAGTTCGAGGCACGTCCCGAGTTGCGTTCGGCCAGCGAATTTGTGCACTTTGCATGTACCAGCGAAGACATCAACAACACGAGCCATGCACTGCAGCTCAAGGGCGGGCGCGACGCAGTGATCCTTCCTGCGCTGGACAACGTGATCACCAAACTGCGTGAGATGGCGCATACCCATGCAGCTGTGCCCATGCTCAGCCGGACCCATGGCCAGACCGCCAGCCCCACGACCGTCGGCAAGGAAATCGCCAACGTGGTGGTGCGACTGGCAGCCGCCCGCGAACGCATTGCGGGCGTGCAGCTCATGGCAAAAATGAACGGGGCCGTGGGTAACTACAACGCGCATCTGTCCGCCTGGCCCGAGTTTGACTGGGAAGCGTTCTCGCGCAAGGTGATCGAGACGCCCGAGCCGCTGGGCCTGGGCCTGACCTTCCAGCCCTACAGCATCCAGATCGAACCGCACGACTACATGGCTGAGCTGTTTGACGCGGTGGCGCGGGCCAATACGATCCTGATTGACTTCTCGCGCGACGTCTGGGGATATGTGAGCCTTGGCTATTTCAAGCAACGCCTGAAGGCAGGCGAAATCGGCTCGTCCACCATGCCCCACAAGGTCAACCCGATTGACTTTGAGAATGCCGAAGGCAACCTGGGCCTAGCCAATGCGCTGCTGCGCCACCTGAGCGAGAAACTGCCCATCAGCCGCTGGCAACGCGACCTGACCGACAGCACGGTGCTGCGCAACATGGGCGTGGCGCTCGGCTATGCGGCACTGGCCTACCAGTCGCTCATGACCGGACTGAACAAGCTGGAGCTGAACGAGGAAGCCCTGTCCGAAGACCTGGACGCGGCCTGGGAAGTGCTTGCAGAGCCCATCCAGACCGTGATGCGCCGTTTCGGCGTACAGGGTGCCTATGAAAAGCTGAAGGAAGTCACGCGCGGCAAAACCGTGCGCGCCGAGGACCTGCACGGGTTGATCCGCTCACTGGAAATCCCCCAGGCCGAAAAGGACCGCCTGCTGGCCATGACCCCCGCAAGCTACACAGGCAAAGCAGCCGAACTCGCCCGGCGAGCCTGAACGGTACCCCTTGGCTCTCAAATCCACCATCTTCAAGGCGGCGCTGCAGGTCGCAGACATCGACAACGGCTACTACGCCGACCATGCGCTCACGCTGGCCCGCCACCCCAGTGAAACCGATGAACGCATGATGATCCGACTGGCGGCGCTGGCGTTCAACGCGCACCAGCTGCAGACGGTCTGCGGCGGTGACGGCACGCTGGCTTTTGGCGCAGGCCTTTCCGACCCGGACGACCCCGACGTGTACCTGCGCGACTTCACCGGCCAGACACGGCTGTGGATTGAAGTGGGCCAGCCTGAAGACAAGCCCGTCATCAAGGCCTGTGGCAAGGCCGATCAGGTGATGGTGTACTGCTTCAACCACGCCGCCGAAATCTGGTGGCGCGGCATTGAAAACAAGCTCACACGGCCGCAGAACCTCCGTGTTTTCCGCGTCCCCACGCCGGCATCACAGGCGCTTGCCAAACTGGCCCAGCGCAGCATGCAGCTGCAGGCGACGCTGCAAGAGGGCGTGCTGATGCTGGGTGACGGCACCAACACCGTTGACATCGAGCCTGTGCGGCTGAGGTAGCCTCAGGCCGGCATGGGCCGTGCACAGTTCCAGCACTGCTCGAAGCCGCCTTCGACGAACTCGCCGCAGGCGCATGTCCAGCGCCGCTGCGGCAGATGCGCCAGGTCATGCAGCAGTTCGCGGGCGCGCACCTCCTGCTCGTCATGAGTCACCCAGACCTCGGGCAGGCATTGGTCTGGGGGCAAATCGCCAGCCAGTCCCCCCAGGTAATAGCGCTGCACGGATGCGTCAATGCCCGCCTCCTGCAACATGTCCACCCACAACGTGGCGATGGCGATGTTGGGAGCCCGGGTCAGGCGCAGCATGACGTGAGGTCAGGCCGCCGGCGCTTCGCCAGCCCCCTCAACCGCCCGCTCGGCGTACCGGTTGAATCGCCACGCTTCACTTTGCATCGTGATGCGCCGCCACACCTGCCGCTTGGCGGCCGGGCTCATTTCCGGCCACAGCTGCACTTCTTCGAAAGTCCGACCGCAACCCTTGCAACTGGCGTCACCCTGGCTGGTGGAGCAGATGGCAATGCACGGGGTATCCGGCGTGGTGTCGTACCAGGTCTTCCAGGCGTCATAGGCCTTTGGCGGAAAGCCGCGCTCTTCTGCCTCATCCTCATGGTAAAAAATCATGAGCGCATACACCTCTGCCAGCGCACGCAATGGCGCAGCCAGGGTGATGCCGTCAGGCGAGGGGCTTTTGTCGCGCCAGTAGTTGATGGCGGCCTCGATGTCAGTGATGTGGATTCCGGCCATGGGGTACGTTCAGGGGGACGGGCATGATAGCGCGCAGTCGTGCGGTCCGTCCGGCCTTGCTGCAAGACAGGGAAAGCGGCTGGATCCGGCACTTCTTTACTTCAATTTTTATAGCACAATCATCAATTCTGGCGCGATTTTCAGCGACATAGCGTTTAAATCCTGCGGAAACTGCGTAGGGGCAATAACTTGCCTTTCGGCGCCCGGGCTGGTCTAATTCAGCTCACGAAGGGGAGTAGCTCCCCACCATCGCAGCACAGGGAGGTGCCAAGGCATCGCGGCGATGGTGATCAGCAAGTCGTCATTACGAAGTACACCTTCCGGCTTGTTGGGCACATATCTGCATAACACCATGCCGAGCAAGACCTTCGATTGGAACCTGAGTCAGGTTTGGTCGAAGCGCGCTTGTGATTCCCCACAAACACAGCCCTCTTTCCATTGCCTGTCCAGGTTGTTGATCGATAACAACTCGGAGTTTTCGCATGGAATTTCTTTCCGCCCCCTGGTGGTCGGCACTGCTGGCCATCATCCTCATTGATCTCGTACTGGCGGGCGACAACGCCATCGTGATCGCCCTGGCAGCGCGCAACCTGCCCCAGCACCTGCAGAAAAAGGCCATCGTCTGGGGTACTGTCGGCGCCATCGTCGTGCGCTCGGCCATGACCATCGGCGTGGTCTGGCTGCTCAAGATCCCGGGGCTGATGCTGGTAGGCGGCTTGGCGCTGCTGTGGATTGCCTACAAGTTGACCCTGAATGACGACGGCGGGGACGAGCACGGCGGTGCCGGGGCCACCACGTTCTGGGGCGCCATGAAAACCATCGTGATTGCCGACGCAGTCATGGGTATTGACAACGTTCTGGGCGTCGCAGGTGCCGCGCACGGTTCGTTCGACCTCGTGGTGATCGGCCTGCTGGTCAGCATCCCGATCGTGGTGTTCGGCAGCACGCTGGTGCTGAAGCTGGTGGAGCGTTTCCCGTCCATCATGTACATCGGTGCAGCCGTACTGGCCTTCACCGCCGGCAAGATGATCGTCAACGAGAAGCTGCTGGCCCAGTTCTTCAAGGGTCCTGACACGGCGCATCTGGTCGCATACTGGGGCGTGTGTGCACTGGCCATCGCGGGTGTCCTGGCTGCGGGCTGGTTGCGCAATCGCCGCACGGCGGCCAACCAGGAAGGCCAGGCCGCCTGAAACGGTTTGCAGTTGTCCCATCCGCTAACGAAGGATTATTCATGGAAACAATCATTGTGTATGTGGACGACGGCGCTCATGCCCAGCATTTGCTCGCCCCCATGACGCACGGTGCTCATGGTGGCGGCAGTGCGGTCTCGACCCACTGGGTGCTGGTCGCATGCGCACCGCGCATGACGCACCGCATCAGCAAATGGGTCAGCCACAGCGCCCGGGAGAACTGGCGCGCCAAATGGGCGGACAAGCTGTTCGCGCAGATCGTGCCGGGTCTGCGCTCGCGTGGCGATCAGGTCACCGTGGTGCTGGCCAAGGGGCCGCTGCCCGAACTCACTGAACAGCTCAAAGCCGAGCACTGCACTGCGCGGGTGCTGGATGCGCGGCGCCCGAAGTTCGACCCGCAGTCCGCGCCGGTCCAGACCGGGGGACGCGTGGACGACAAGGGCAAACGCTGGGACATCCCGGGCACTGTGCTGGGCCTGGGCGCCATGCTTCTGCTGGGATTCGAATAGTCCCTTTTGAGCCAGTGCCCGTTCGCGGGACCTGGGAAGTGGCGGGCCCGGGACGGGGGTGCTATCCTTTCCCGCCATGAAACTCATCTCGAAATGGCTGCTCAGCGCCGCGGCGCTGTTGCTGGTGGCTTACCTCTATTCGGGTGTGCAGGTCAGCAGCTTCACGGCAGCCATGGTCGCTGCTTTCGTGATTGGCCTGTTCAACATCGTCTTGCGACCCATCCTGGTCGTCCTGACCTTGCCGGTTACGCTGGTGACCCTGGGGCTGTTCCTGTTCGTGATCAATGCGCTGATGTTCTGGGCTGCCGCCTATGTGCTGGACGGCTTTCAGGTCAGCGGTTTTGTCGGTGCCTTGCTGGGCTCGCTGATCTACTCGGTGCTGGGCATCGTGATTGAATCAGCGCTCGAGAGCCTGTTCCCGAAGAAGTGACTCCACCTGGCGTGTCCGGGTGTCGATGATCGACGCCTCGATGTGGTCGTTACCCAGCGTCCCTTCGCGAGCCATCCGGCGCACCAGTTCCTGCGCCGCCTTGAAGCGGTCCATGGCCGCCGCATAGTCAAGCCAGGCCACATGGGCTTCTGCCTCGGCCCGGATGGCGCGCAAACCCTGTCCCTGCGTGCCGTAGGCCTGTGCCAGCCACTGCCAGGCAGTGCCGTCCTTCGGATGCAGCGTAACCCAGGTCTGCAGGTGCTGCGACGCCTCGCCGGCACGCCCGGTTTTCATGGCCGCCTGAGCGGCCAGCAGCACATCGGGGCGGCCGCCATCGCCGGCTGATACCAGCGTCGCAGCGCGTGCTGCGTCACCCCCGGCCAGCGCAATTTCGACCAGCAACAGCCGGGCCAGCCGGGCGGCGGCGGCCTCACCCTGCACCATGGGCCGCAAGGCCAGGGCAAAACGTTCGGCCTGTGCGGGTTCGCGCAGCTTGAGGCTGGCCAACGACGCCGCGTACAACACGGCGGCCTGGCGTGCCGGTGCCTGCTGGGCCAGCGTCGCAGCCTGCGCATCCGCGACACGGGATCGCAATGCATCCACTGCTGCCTGCGAGAGCACGCGGGCGCGCGCCGTCACCAGCGCGTGCTCCAGCGAGGTTGGTACGGGCGAAAGGTTGCGCCCGGCCAGCTGCTGACGCGCCTGCATGTCCGCCATGCGTTCGGTGGTCATGGGGTGGCTGCGCAGATAGGGGAACGCGCCGTTGTCATTCAGTCGCGAGGCTTGCTGCAGCTTGTCGAACATGGTGACAAAGCCCGCCGGCTCGAACCCGGCGTGGGACATCACACCGTATCCGATGCGGTCTGCCTCACGCTCCATGTCACGTGAAAAATTGAGCTGGTTCTGGATCGCCAGCGCCTGACCGCCAGCCACCACCGCGTTGGCGGCATCCGGGTTCTTGCTGGCCGCAATGGCGCCCAGGATCATGGCCCCGATGAGCCAGGGGGTCTGTCGGTTTTGTTGGGTCATCAGGCGCGATATATGGCGCTGGGTGACATGGCTGAGCTCATGCGCCAGAACCGACGCCAGTTCGTCCCGGTTGGCCACGGCGGCGACCAGGCCCAGGTGCAGGCCCAGGTAACCACCCGGCAATGCAAAGGCATTGATGCTGCGGTCCTTGCCCAGGAATATTTCCCAGGCGAAGCGCTGCTCCAGCTCCTGGCTGAGCTCGCCCCGCTGGCGCGCAGCCACCAGCAACGGCTGCCAGATGTTCTGGACATACTCAACCAGCACCGGATCGTCGATGTAGTCGGGATCGCGATACAGCTCGCGCGCGATGCGCTCACCCAGCTTGCGCTCTGCTCCGGCGGCCATTTCACTGCCATCGCCCAGCGCGGGCAGTTGGGCATACCCCGGCGTCAGCGCCGTGCTGGCCGCCAGCACGGCGGCAGCCAGCGCCCGTACCGTCCCACGTCGCAGCACGAGCATGGGTCTGTGTTTAGCGCTCAAAACGAATCCAGCGGCAGGTAGCCCACAACCTGGGCTGTGTTGGCATCCACAAACGCTGTCCAGAAGACCTTTCTGCCGGCCATGGGCAACCACAGCGTGTCGGCAGGCGCACGGCCAAGCCGCGTGAGCAAGGCGTCCATTTCGGCACTGCGTGCGGGGAATCGTGACTTGAGTTCAGCCATGGGCTTGCCGGCTTTGATGACAGCCGTCCGGGCATCTTCGTAAGGTTGCCACAGGTCAGGCCGGGCGCCCAGCGCGACCCCCCTCAGGGCGACCATGGTGGCATCGAACTTTTCCGTGTTGTCCCTGAAAGGCCGCACAGCGAGCAATGTGGGACCGCTCCATGGCAGGGCATCAACGCCGGGTTGCGTTTTGTCGAGCAGGTCTTCAGGAATGTCCGCCGCATGCACCACCCTGAACCGGTCAATCTCGAAAACCAGGTGGGCAGGCCGCGCCAGCGAAACGGTCCACAGGCCATAGCCCAGGCCAGCCAGCTGGATCAGTGCCACCACCGTCAGGTCCAGTCGCAGTTCCCTGAGCGGTTTGCCCACATCAAAAATCGCTAGCGTAATGAGTGGCCCCAGAATCACATCGACAGCGACGACGATGGTGAACAATTCACGGCCGCCCGAAATTTCCCTGTAGGGATAGGGATACCACAGCCCGAACACGAGCGCAGCCGCCAGTGCGGCGACCACGAAGCTGATGCACAGGTGAATCCCGGCGGCCCGCAAGCGGGATTTCCATTTGGACATGATCGTATGATCCCCTATCGACATGAACAGTCTGTAAACGGTTTTTACCAGCCTTTGCCATGAGCTCCCTCACACATTTTGACGCGCAGGGCCAAGCCCACATGGTGGACGTCGCCGCCAAGCCGGCGACGCATCGCGTGGCCGTGGCAACGGGCCGCATCGTCATGCAACGGGCAACGCTGGCCTTGATAGAAAGTGGCACAGCCAGGAAAGGGGACGTGCTGGGCATTGCCCGGATTGCTGCCATCCAGGGTGCCAAGAAGACCAGTGATCTGGTTCCGTTATGCCATCCACTGGCGTTGACACGCGTGGCTGTCGAATTTTCTGTGCAGGCGGAGGAGCCATCTGTCACCTGTACGGCCACCGTGGAAACCGTGGGACCCACCGGCGTGGAAATGGAGGCATTGACCGCCGTCCAGGTGGCCCTGCTGACCATTTATGACATGTGCAAGGCCGTGGACCGGGGCATGACCATCACAGGCGTACGCCTGCTGGAAAAGCACGGCGGCAAATCGGGCAGTTTCACTGCGGTCTAGCTGGTGCTGGGGATGGGGCTGCGATGCCCTGGTCGATCCGCCATGCAGTGTATTCGTCCGGGAATGCAGCCCGAAAGCGCGCCAGGTGCATCAGCGCCTCCTGGTCCTGTCCTGACAGGGTCAGGCTTTCAACCAGCGGCTTGATGACCCGTGGCTCCGGGGAATAGTGCAGCAACCTGCGCGCCAGGATCGCCACCTGGGCCGCGTTGTCTTTGGTCAGCATCGTGGTGGTGAGCTCGGCAAAGTCCGACTGCTCCCTGAAAAACCAGGTCCTGCGGGCGCTGGCCAGCGGATCCTGGCGGTAGGCAGGGCTACGCACCTCGTAAGGCATGTAGATCTGGCTCACACGCCAGTAGTCCCAACCGACCAGGAGCGCTGCTCCTGTCAAGGCAATCGCTGCGCCGCCCAGCGCCAGGGCTGCGGCGCCGGTCCAGCGGCTGGGCGAGCGAGCCCCGGAGGTTGCGCACAGCACCGCGACGCTGGCCGCCGCAGCCAGACAGAACGGCCCGTACCACAGCGGGTATTCGACCAGGCTATGCAGAAAAATCACAGCCAGCACCATCCAGGCCATCTGCCTGAAGGGCTGTGTTTCGCGCCAGGGCGCATTTGCCATCACCAGCCCCGAGAGGGCCAGCATGGCCAGCACCGCGGCCGGCACCCCGAGCTCCACGGCGAGGTGCAGCGGCAACATGTGCGCGTTGTCCAGAATGTCGCAAAAGCGGGGGCCGGGGTACAAGGTGGCGTAGTGCGCGTAGTCAAGCTCCCCCCAACCCCAGCCCAGCCAGGGCTTCAGTGTGATCAGGTGGACCACATTGGCCCAGAGTACGGTGCGACTGCCGCAGCCCTGGCCGGCGGCGATCCGGTCAAAGACCGTGAATGCTTGCACCCCCTGCCATTGGGACAGCAACACCGGCATTACCGCGGCTGCAGCCCCATAGCCCGCCAGCCCCACCAGCAGGCAAAACACCACACGCCGCTGGCAATACCGGGGCCAAACAAAGGGCACGGCACAAAGCAGGACCAGCCCCAACGCCCCTGTGCGTGACGCCGAGATCGCGTTGCCGGCTACCAGGATCAACACGGCGGGTAAGACATGGCGCCAGGGTGCGCCCTGTCTTACGGCGGGCAGCAGGGCAATCAACCCTATCAGGGTCAACGTGGCGAACTGGTTGCGCTGGCGCAGTGCGCCGTACGCATGGCCTGCGGGTGACAGGGGCACCCATGGTGAAACATGACCAGCAAGGCCAAAGTACTGCACCAGCCCCATCACTGCGCTGGCCAGCGCGGCCCAGACCCACGCAGATGCAATCACCTGAGACATGTTTTCCCGCAGGCTGGCATCAGCGCGTATCAATGCCAACAACAGGCCTGTGACCCCCAGCGTGACCAGCCAGGGCTCGACAGACGGTGAGGGTCCGATGGCAAACGGATACACCCATGGCAACACAAGAAGTGCCCACGCGGTCGTTCGTACAGCGGTGTTCATTCCGGCGAGTTGCAAGGCTGGAAGTAGATGACCCGTGAACTAAGATAGCGCATGGCTTTCATTGATGACCGTCTGCTGGACGTGGACAAACACGGGGCATTGCGGGCGCCGTCGGTCCTGTGGGTGGCGCTTGCGGTGCTTTGCCGCTACTGGATCCTTGTCGTGATTGTTTTTGCGTCAGCACGGCGGGCACCGGAGGTGGTTCGGGTTCTGGGCGAAGGGTTTTCATGGTACTTCCTTCTGCTGGAGATTCCTGCGATCCTGCTCCTGCTGGCCTGTTCGCGCCGCCGGCCCGACGCGGCAGCCTGGTGGCGCTGGATCTGGCACAACTCGCGCATTCTCATCACCTGCGCTGTGGCCGCCCATCTTGGCGCGACGGCATGGCTGCTCTGGCATGCCGACGTATGGCGGCGTTGGCCTGAACTATTCCTGGCCAGCTGCAACCTCATTGACCTGGCCGTCCTGACCAGCATCCTGCGCGACGACTACTACCGCCAGCTGTTCGCGGACTTTCCCCCCAAACAACCCGTGGAAACGCCCCCATGATCCGGATATTTATCGGCTTTGACGAGCGCGAAACTGTCGCCTGGCATGTGCTGACCCACAGCATCCTTGCGCGATCCAGTGAGCCCGTGAGTTTTGTGCCTTTGGCCCTGCACAACCTGGGCAAATGGATGTGGCGCGAGAAGAATCCCCTGCAATCCACTGATTTTTCTTTTTCCCGTTTTCTGGCCCCCAGCCTCAGCAACTTCGAGGGCTGGTCGCTGTTCATGGATTGCGACATGCTCGTCCTGGATGACATTGCCAAACTTTGGGCCCTGCGCGATGACAGGTATGCCGTGATGTGCGTCAAACATGACCATCAGCCCAAGGAAACCATCAAGTTCCTGGGCGCGCCACAGACACCGTACGCCAAGAAAAACTGGTCCAGCGTCATGTTGTTCAACAACGCAAGGTGCAAGGCATTGACGCCGGAGTATGTCAATTCGGCGAGCGGGCTGGAACTGCACCAGTTCAAGTGGCTGCAGGACGATGCGCTGATTGGTGAGATTCCTCGGCAATGGAACCATCTGGTGGGCTACAGCACCCCTGATGCTGGAGCTGCCAACGTTCATTTCACGCTGGGCGGCCCGTACTTTCGTGACTATGCAGACTGCGAATATGCGTCCGAATGGAACGGTGAGAAGCAGGCCATGCTGCGGGTGGACCAGCGCAAGTGATGGCGCCTGCCAGGGCCGGGCCCAGCCCGAGCCCTGTCACTGGGGCTTGTTGCCGTCTGATGGCGCGGTCGAGCCGGCCTTTGCGGTGCTGGATTTGGTCAGGCTGACCACCAGGGCCTCAGTCGCCAGGTCGACGAATTCCTTGGTGTAGCCGCGTTCGGCCAGTTCCCAGCGGAAAGCATTGCCCAACTTGGCCTTGGAGAACCAGCCCAGCTTGTGCTCCTTCTGGTACTCCACCGCTTTGGCGCATGTTTCCTCCATGATCCGCGTCAACCGGTTCACAGACGGGCGTTTCTCGGCGCTGCCGTCCAGTGTTGGCGGATAGCGTTTTGCAACGCTGGCTGCCAACTCGCCGGCAAAGACCTGTACCTTGGGACCAAAAATGGAGCTGAACATGGCTTTGAGTTCCAGTAATGCAAAGAGGGCCTGAAGGCCCTCTTTTTTTCTTCAGGCCACTGAAGCGCTTTAGCCGCGGCAGGAAGCCGGTGCGTACTTGGCTTGGGTGGTGTTGCAGGTCCAGACCACCGTTTGGCCGGTCCAGCTGGGGATCAGGGACACGATGAAGTTGCCGCTGGAAATACCCAAAGCCGTGGTCTTGCCCTGGACTTCAATGGTGCCGTTTGCAGCCACCGTACCACCGTCAACAAACTTGGAAGAGTTGACCGTGACGCCGGCAATGCTGGCGCAGGAGTTGTTCTGCTGGCAGATTTCCGTCACAGACGTACGGGCCGACGATGCAGCGAGCATCAGTTCGGAAACACGTGCGCGAACGGTGTAATCCTGGTATGCGGGCAGAGCGACCGCTGCCAGGATACCGATGATCGCGACCACGATCATCAATTCGATCAGGGTGAAACCCTTTTGAAGACTTTTCATCTTGTTAGCTCCTGAAGTTACGGCGAATTGCCGCTGGCAGATTTCTGCAATTTCCGCGCCAAGGGAAAACAGCCCCAACTGAATGTCCTGACGCCGGTTTTTTACCCCGGGTCGAACATTTTTGTCATTCATTCTGACTTGTTGGCAAAATTCGACACAACGGCTGTGGCAACTTTCTCAACTACACCAACCCAGTCATCAAATTCCGGTTGCCGAAAAACGCTCACATCGGCGTACCAGGGCATGGTTGCATAGGAGACGCCGTACCGCCATTCCGGTATTTTGGGAGCCAGAACCCACACTTTTTTTCCAATCGCTCCTGCATAGTGGACGGTTGTATTACAGGCAGTCACAACACCATCCAGCGCCTCAATCAGGGCCGCGAATTCATCCAGATCAGCGATCGCTTCTGGCCAATGATGCAAAGTCAAACTCTCTGCTGCAAATGCCGAAACGCCGTCTTCCACGTCGCCATACTGGAGGTTGATCCAGGTTGCATCGACAGCATGCACCAGCGGCATCAACATGGAAGGATCCAGACTTCTGACGGAGGCCCGGGTACCCGCCGTTCCACCTTTCCAGCTCAAACCGATGTAGGGGGGGGCACCCCGTTTGGCCAGTTCTGAACGCCAATGGGCGACTTTCGCCGGATCGCTGCGCAGGTAGGGCTCGCGTGGAAAAGCCTCACGACTTTTCCGAAAGTGAAATGGCAAATCGCCCAGGGGGATGTAGCAGTCGGCATCCTTGATCGAAGAAACCCATTCCAGCTTGCGATCCTGCCGGGTGGGGATGACCTCACATTCCGGAAACGACCGGGCCAGTGTTGGCGCCACGCGCTTGACCACCTCCAGGTAGATCTTTTTCGGCGCCAGTTTGCAAAGATCCGGCAGGCAGGACGCGAACATGACCTGGTCACCCAGACCCTGCTCCGCAAGCACGATGATCGTTTTGCCTTCCAGTGGCTCGCCGTCCCATTGCGGAAGCGGCAATACCCGAAACTGCTTGGCATCGGTCAAACCACGGTAGAGGTAGTCCTCCCAGCCTTTGGCGTAGTCCTCGTGCAGAAGTCGGATCTGGGCACGCTGCATCCGCAATACGGCATCACTGGGACTGAATGCAAGGTATTTGTCCAGGAACCGCAAGGCCCGCTCAAATTCACCCATATAGGTCAAGCACAGGCTCAAGCCGCCCGCCGACGGATTTTTGGCCTCTCCAAACACGTCCAGCAGCTTCTGGAAGGAGGCCATCGCAGCCACATAGTTGCACGACATCACCTGGGCTGCAGCCAGCTTCTGCCAAAGCTCAGCCTGAAATGATGCGGAGCCATCGATGGCTCGCTGAAACGCATCGACAGCTTCAGGATATCGCTCCAGCTGGTGGTATGTCTCCCCCAGCGCAAGCTGCATTTCAATGGAGCTGTCGCCCAATCGGATGGCCTCCTGCAGGTGCTGCTCGGCGGCCGCGTACCGATGCGCGTCCATGCAGGCCAGCCCCAGGCCCCGGACAACCTCCCGGCTCCCGGGATGTTCCATCAAAAACGCTTCCAGCAGTTCGATCGCTCCAACGATGTCACCTTGCGTGGCATAAAACCTGGCAACTCGACAAGCCAGTTCAGGATCGTCCGCCCATTGAACCAGCAGCTTCTCTGCTTTCAATGCCGCTTCATCGAACTGTCCCTGGTCCTGACAATCCAGCACCGATTTCCATTCGACCTCCCATGGTGCTTCAGCCACCAGGGTTTCGGCCAGGACCGCCTCAGCTACTGGTTTGACATCGCCTGACGCGGGTGCCTGCTCCGTATTCAGGGTTTCCAGGTTCTTCCGGGCATTGGCGAAAGATGGGTCTATCGACAGAGCCTTCATGAAACACTTCCGGGCTCCATCGTGGTCAAGCTTTGCAACCAGCACGATCCCCAGATTGCTCCAGCTGGACTTGTCGTCTGGAACCAGCGTCAGCGCTGCACGCAACGCCCGCTCGGCTGCAGCGTAATTTCTCAGTCTCACCTGGCACAGGCCCAACTGGGCAAGGAAGCGTCCTTCATGCGGCTTGGCCGCATCCGCGAACTTGGCGTGCCGCAGTGCGGCCTCCGCATCCTGTTTCTCCATGTAGAGAAGTGACAGGCCGTAATGGGCGTATGCAAAGCCGGGGGACTCGGCAAGCACAGCCTTGAAAGCCTGCTCCGCCTCGTTGTCCTCGCCGCGGCGAAAGGCGATCTCCGCGCCGAGGCAGGTGCTGACAAGTTCTCTTTGCGGGGTATCGGCAGCCAGGGCCTGCGCGGCCGCCTGCGCCGCATCGAGTTGACCCGCCTGGATCAGCTTGTGCACATCCTCCTCAAACCAGACACGGCCCTTGCGGGGGCGCAGCCGGCCCAACAATTTCGACAGCATGGTCATGAACGGTCTGCCATTGTGGCCGGGTCAGCTGATTGCATGGCGCACCCCTGCCTCACTTGATACAAACCGACCTCACCTGCTTCAAATCCGTCAGACCCATCATGATCTTTTCCATGCCGTCCATTTTCAGCGTGCGCATGCCTCCGCCGACGGCACAGACAAACAGCTCAGCAACCCGCGCCCTTTCCTGGATGAGTTTCTTGACATCGTCATCCGCAATCAGCAGTTCGTGCAGGCCGACGCGGCCCTTGTAGCCTGTCTTGCCGCACTTGTCGCAACCAACCGGCCGGTAGAACCTGATCTTGCCGTTATCTCCATAGGTCTTGACCCAGCTTTCGTACAGCTTCTTGGCTTCACCCGCATAGTCCGCCTTCCAGGCTGCGGTATGGCGCAGGTCCTCGGCGTATTCCGCTACGAAAGTCTTGATTTCTTCAGCGTCGGGGTTGTAGTCCTGCTTGCAGTCGCACAGCCGTTTCGCCAGGCGCTGCGCCAGGATGCCGAGCAATGCATCGGCAAAGTTGAAGGGGTCCATGCCCATGTCCAGCAAACGCGTGATGGACTCCGGCGCAGAGTTGGTGTGCAGCGTGGAAAACACCAAATGCCCGGTCAGCGATGCTTCCACGCCCATCGACACGGTTTCCTTGTCCCGCGACTCGCCCACCATGATGATGTCGGGGTCCGCCCGCAGGAAAGCGCGCATCACCAGCGCAAAGTCAATGCCGGCCTTTTTGTTGACCTGGACCTGCCGCAAGCCCTTCTGCGTGATTTCAACCGGATCTTCCGCCGTCCAGATTTTCGTGTCGGGCGTATTGAGGAACTCGACACCCTGTTCCTTCATCTGCTCGACGGTGGGTCCGCACACATAGAACAGGCCGTAGGGTTTGCTGACGGTCTTTTCAACCCGGTCGCGGTTATGTGGTGTCAGTCCCAGTTTATCAAGCGGGATCGGTTCACCGGCCGCAAGGATACGCATGACGATGTCTTCAACGCCACCCGCCGACGGGATCGTGGCCACACGCAGTTCAATGTCCAGTGGCCCAAACTTCTTGAATTTGATCTTGCCGTCCTGCGGTTTGCGCCGCTCCGAGATGTCCAGGTCGCACATGATCTTCAGGCGCGTCACCAGTGCCTGGCGGAAATGAGAGGGCACCTCGATGTAGGGCTGCAGGCTGCCGTCAATGCGCAGGCGGATCCCCGTTTTGGCCTTGCCAGGCAGGGGCTCGATATGAATGTCCGACGCCTTGAGGTTGTAGGCGTCAATGATGACCTTGTTGACGAACTTGACCAGTTCGTTGTCGGCTGCAGCTGACTCCAGTGATGAGTCGTCTCCGCTTTCGTCGTCGATGGGTGCGCTGAGGTCGGCCAGCAGCTCATCGATGGTGCCGCCCTCGGCGCCAGCCCCATAGAGCTGGCTCAAGGTTTCCTCGAATTCGGTTTGCGTCGTCACCTTGTACGCAAACTTCGACTGACGGGGGAACACCTGAGGGACGATGCGCGAACCCCGAACCGCCTCGGGATCCACGCACATCACCACCAGTCCTTCGGGAGATTCCTCCAGCGGAATCCATCCTTGTTCCACCAGAAAATCGCGCTTCAGAGGCCCATGCAGCATTTCGGAACGGATGCGGCCGCTGTTGAAGGCCTCATAAGGCACACCAAAGAACTTGGCCAGCGAAGGGCCGATCTGGGCAGGGCGGATCTGGAACTGGGCCATGAGCATGTGCTCAACGGGTTTGGCCTCTTCGCGCGCGCTCTGGATACATTGCTGCAGTTCATCGGCGGTCAGAACACCATCAGCAACAAGACCGTCGTACTTGGTTGCCTTGCGCCGGGAGCCCTCTTCGGCCTTCTGCATGCGCTGGCGTATGGCAGTCGCCAGCGTTTTGCACAGCTGCGCGGCACCTTCAACTTCAAGCTCGCCGAACGGCTGGTCGCTCTTGTTGTTGATGACCTGCAGCACACCATGCAGTGCCTCACCATCCAGGATCGGGACCACGAGCATCTGCTTGGTGCGGTAGCCCGAGCGCTTGTCGACCTCCTTGAGGAAGCTCAGCGTCGGATGAACACGCTTGAGCGCCTCATCGTCGTAGACGTCGGCGATGTTGACCGGCTGCTTTGAGAACGCCACATAACCCGCGATGCTTTGCGCACTGATGGGCAGCTTGAGGTCCCGACTGGTGTTCAGCCCGGTCTTGATCTTGGAAACAATGGCCGTGCGGTCGTCATTGACGGCGTAAAGCGTCAGCCGGTCTGCGTTGAGCAACTTGCAGATGTCCTGACTGACCTCCAGCATGATCTGGTCCACGTTTTCCGTTTCGTGGATACGGGTGGTGACATGCTGCAGCTGCCGGAAAAACAGGGCCTCGAACGAAACACCGCGTTTGTCTGGCGGCAACATCTGCGAGTCATAAAACGCCTGTTCGGAGTCTTTCTCGCCCGCAGGTTTCAGGACCGCGCTCATAGGTCAAACTCCTGCCCGGCACGCAGCCAGCGGATGTCGTGAGTCACGTTCGGACCGAACGGCTGTGTCTGGTCGAACCGCTGGATCTCGGCCATGATCAACTCGGTCTCGGCCGGCTTGGTATGGGTGATGTAGATGGGAAAGGACTTGCCCTTGTCGATACAGTCCAGCTCTTCGGCCAAAGCCAGCGGCGACAGGTGCAGGCTGCGTCGCGCCAGTTCCTTTTCCCGGTTGCTGAATGCCGTTTCGATGACAAGCGCCGCCACATTCATCTGGTTGACGCGGCGCCAGAATGCAGGGTTGCGCTCGGTATCACCGGTGAAGATCCAGCAGCCGCGCCCTGCCGTGACCGCATAGCCAACCGCCGGCACGGTATGCACCGCGGGCAGGACCTCAACACGCTTGCCCGTGAAGTCCAGCGTCTGCCCTACCTGGATTTCATGGAACGTAATGAAGGGCGCCTGCGGTGTCGGAATTCGGCTGAAGTCCGGCCAGATCACGTTGTTGAAGATGTGGGTCTTCAGTGCGGCTATGGTGCCGGCCAGCGCATGTATCTTGACAGGCGACGTACGCTGCGACGCGATGGCGTCGATCATCAGCGGCAGCGCAGCCACATGGTCCAGGTGCGAATGGGTCAGCAGCACATGGTTGATGCCGCGCATCTCCTCCAGCGCCAGATCACCCACGCCGGTGCCGGCGTCGATCAGGACGTCGTCATCAATCAGGAAAGACGTGGTCCGGCAGTCCTTCGCGATTGCTCCGGAGCAGCCCAACACCCTGACCTTCATCCTGGCACCTCACTTGGTCTCAAAGTTCGTCGCGCCATCCCATTCGGGATCAAAGGGCAACAACCTCATTGAGGCTACACGTTCTGCGTACAGCTCGTAAAGGTATTTTTTTGCGTTCATGCGCTGCAGGTTCAGCAGCTGCACATCGGCCTGGTCCCAGTCCTGCGACCGGTAAGCCTTGAGCAGCGCGCCCCAGGCCTTGAGCTCGTCTGCATGGGGCTTTTCCAGACGGTCGGCTGGCGCCATGGGCCAGAAGATCGACACAGCCTGCTCCTTGCCCTTGACGCGGACCTTGTCCAGTTCCTGCCAGGCAAAGTCAGGCGCCAGCTTGCGGGTGGACTCACTGACCACGATGTCCACCCCATAGGTTTTGGACAGACCTTCCAGCCGGGACCCCAAATTCACGGAGTCCCCAATCACGGTGTAGCTTCGCCGGATGTCAGACCCCATGTCCCCCACGCACATGGTGCCGGTGTTCAGGCCGATGCCGATGCCAATCTCCGGCAGACCCTTGGCACGATGCTCTTCATTGAGCTTGCGGATGGCATTGGCCATCTCCATGGCGGTCTTGGTCGCCAGGTGGGCATGGTTGGGGGTGTCCACGGGGGCACCCCAGAAGGCCATGACGCAATCGCCCATGTATTTGTCAATGGTCCCGCGGTTGGCGCGAATCAGGTCGGTCAGCCGGCTGAAGACCCCGTTGAGCAGCTCCTGCAACTGGGTGGGCTCCATTTTTTCGGACATTTTGGTGAAACCCCGCATGTCGCAGAACATCACCGTCAGCTCCTTGCTGGTCGCCTTCATGCTGTAGCTGTCGGGGTCCTTGACCATCTCGTCCACCAGTTCCGGGGGAACGTAGGTGCCGAACAGGTGGGCCAGCTCGCGTTTGGACCGGCTTTCCACGAAGTAGCCATAGCTCATGTTCAGTGCAAACGCCGTCAGTGCCATGACAAGGGCTGATGCCAGCGGCAGAACCAGGCCATACCCCATGTACAGCCAGAAGTTGAGAGCCACCAGAGCTCCGATGACCACTACACTGGCAGCCACCGCGCGGGTCGCGCTCAGCAGGGGCAATGCAAACGCCAGCGTAATACCGGCCAGCAGCAGCACCACTACCTCAAAACCCACGGCGTAATCAGGCTTGACGAAGGTTTTGCCGTCCAGCAGCCCCGAGATCACATTCGCGTGGGTTTCCACCCCGGGATAGGTTTCGCCCACCGGCGTGACACGCAAGTCCAGCAGGCCCGGGGCGGTTGTACCCAGCAGCACAATCTTGTCCTTGAGCGCGCCATCGGGGATGCGCTTGGCCAGCAAGTCGGCCGCCGAGATGTACTTGAAGGACCCACCGTTCACGCCACCGGGCCCGCGAAATGGCACCAGGGTAGCCACTCGGTCATCAACGGGAACCGCCAATGTCTTGTTGCCCTGCCTGAGCAGGATGCTCTCCAGACCTTCATAGCTGCGGTTGATGAACCGCTCCTGCGGAAAACCCGGCGCTACCGTCGGCAAGCCGACCAGCATGCGGAACATGGCCATGGACAGCGATTCGTAGTATTGGCCCTTGTATTCCGCAATCAGGGGAATGGATCGGACGACGCCGTCACCCTCAGTGATTGAGTTGAAAAAGCCCGCCATAGGCGCAGCCTTGGCAATTTGCTCGATATTGGAGCCGTAGCCGTTCCAGCTGGTGAATTTGATGGGGCGGCCCTGCAGGCCGTCCTTGTCCATCACCGACGCTGGCAGTGCACCGGAAGTACGTCCGTCACGGTCGCTGGTGAAGTAATAGCCCATCACCACGGACTTTTTCTCCAGCGAGCGGGCAAATGCCGCGTCGTAGTCCAGCACGCCTTGCAGCTGATTCAGCCGATCGGCAAAGCCTGCCTGGTCCTTGAGTTCGCTCTGCGCGAGCTGTCGCAGTCTTTTTAGGCCAGAGCTCTCGTCGGCTTCGGCAAACACCACGTCAAAGCCCAACAAGGTGATCTTCTGGCGCACAAAGAGGTCGTCGACCAGCTCGGCCAACTTGTTTCGGCCCCAGGGCCAGCGACCAACTTCGGCCAGGCTTTTTTCGTCAATATCGACTATGACGATGCGCTCATCGAGCGTCTTGGGCATGGTGGCGCGCAGCCGCGCGTCATAGATGATGTCGTCCAGCCGCTGCAAAACGCCGATGCGCATCACGCCACTGGCATGCAGCAACGCGAAAATCAGCGGTATCAGCGTAACCGCGATCCGGGACCAGTGTTTGGCAAGTGATCCCATGGGTCCGCCGCAGACCGTCAGGCCTGAACGAACTGCATCTGGGTGCCGGCCAGCTCCAACAGATCACCGTTCTTGAGCAGGACTGGCTCACCACCGATGGGCGCGCCGTTCAACGTGGGCTTGTTGGCGCCCTCGACATGAGCCACCACAAACCCGTTGTGCCGTTTGGTGATGGCAGCGACCGCCACGCCAGGCTTGCCGATGGTTGTGACCACCTTGACCAGCGGCACCTCGCGTCCGGCAGCGGCACCCGACAGCACCTTGATGCTGCCGTTGGGGCCTGTGCCTTCGGCCACCGGAGCAGCTGCCGCCGCGGCCGGACTGGCTGGCGGCGGAGGCACTGCCAGACCGGCTCCGCCCGCCTTGATCACCATGGTCTTTT
>CAZUJD010000005.1:20028-24636 GCA_964620025.1 uncultured Ramlibacter sp.
CGCCGGACCGCCGGGATACGCGCGATCTCGCGGATGGCGTCGAACACGAGCGGGATGTTCACCGAAACGGCTCTGTGGAAGTCTGCGTCGGTTTCACCATCAAGAACGAAGATTTCGGGTCCGCCCGCCTTGATCACCATGGTCTTTTCAAACCCGGCACTGGCGGCTTCATTGATGTACTTGATTTTGTACTTGCCGATCTCAACGGTGTCGTTGTTCTGCAGCAGTTGCTTCTTCACAGCCTTGCCGTTGACATAAGTGCCATTGGTGCTGTTCAGATCTTCCAGGTAGACCTCATTGCCGGTCATCTGCAACACGGCGTGTTCGCCGCTCACAGCAAGGTTATCAATCACGATGTCGTTGTACGGCCGGCGACCCAGGGTCGTCCGGTCTTTGGTCAACTGCACTTCCTTGATGACAACACCGTCGATCGAAACGATCATTTTCGGCATGGTCGACTCCTGTTTTTAAACCTGTTTCGGGAAAACTAATGCGAAAGACTATTTTCCCAGCAATCTGGAAATCAAGCCGCGCTTTTTCACGCCGCTTTGCGCCTGCGCCAACAGCACCGAGATATTGTCCCGCCCTCCGTTGGCATTCGCTGCATCAATCAGCTGCACCACTTTCTGTTCCAGCGGCAAATCAGTCGCCAGCAACTGGGCAATATTGTCGTTGTCCACCATGTCCGACAGGCCGTCGGAGCACATCAGGTACACATCACCGGGCTCCACCCGGTGTTCATTGACCTCCAGCAGCACCGCGTCTTCAACGCCAAGCGCCCGGGTCACAAGGTTCTTGTTGGTCGAGGTCGCCGCCTGTTCAGGCGTGATCAATCCGGCATCCATCTGCTCCTGCAGAAGGGAATGGTCCTTGGTGATCTGCACGAATTCGCCTTCGCGCAGGCGGTAGCAACGCGAATCGCCAATGTGTCCCAGCATCAGCCGGGTGTCCTGGAACACGCCCAGCACCAGGGTCGTGCCCATGCCGCTGTATTGGGGGTTGGAGTTGGCCGCGTTGAAAATGGACCGGTTGGCGTTGTCAACGCAGATTTCCATGGCCCGTCGCACTTCCTTGGCATTGGCATGCCGTCCAGCCTGCGACAGCCATCGACCCAGCTCGGATTTGATGAAGGCGGTGGCCATGCCGCTGGCAATTTCGCCGGCGTTGTAGCCCCCCATACCATCTGCCAGGATCCCCAGCCGCGTAGGCTCGTCGATGGTGACGGAGTCCTCGTTGTTCTCGCGGGCGAGCCCGGGATCGGTTCGTAGGCAAAACTCGTAGTTCATAGATGCTGGACTCAGGTCTCCGTATCGGTCTTCTTGCCCGAGTCCGCAACGGCATCACCGGCCCCCGATCGGCTGATCACGGCTGTTTTGGCGAAGGGGTCGGTGTCGCTGATGGCGTCCATTTTCTGGGTGGCATCATAGCCGGGCGGCGCCGCATCAGGAACAGCGGCCGTCACGACGGTCTTGTCAAAGCCTGTTGCCCCGGTTGGCGGCAGCACCAGGGTCTTCTCGGTACCAAAATCCGCCGCCGGAGGCTCTTCGGCCCGGAATGCCACGGTTTTTTCGTCGGACGGGGTCGCGGCGGCGGCCGCCGGTGGCGCAACCACCGGGGCGGCGGCCGGCGCACCAGCAGGGGCAGCACCCGAGGCCACGGCACGCAGATCCGCTGCGAACTGGTCACCGTCCTGGTAACGGCTTTCGCTCCGCTTGGCCAGCGACAGGGCAACGATCTGCGCCAGGCGCTCTGGAATGTCCTTGCGGATAATGCGGATATCCGGCGCTTCCTCATTGGCAATCTTGTACATCAGCTCGGCCATGGAGTCACCGCGGAACGGCAACACACCCGCGAGCATCTGGAACAGCATTACACCCAGGGAGTACAGGTCTGACCGGCCATCCACCTTCTTGCCGGCAATCTGCTCGGGTGACATGAAGCTGGGCGTGCCCAGCACCAGGCCCGTCTTGGTCTTGCTGGAGTCCGTGATGCGGGCGATACCGAAGTCCGTGACCTTGACGGTGTCGCTTTCAAGCTCGTACATGATGTTCGCCGGTTTGATGTCGCGATGCACCACGCTTTGCTTGTGCGCATAAGCGAGCGCCTCCGCAACGCGCGCCACGATCGAGAGCACCTTGGGAACGGGCAACAGGTTTCCGTCCTTGCAGAAATCCACCAGGTCCTTGCCCTTGAGGAACTCCATGGCGATATAAGCCAGGTCATGCTCTTCACCAGCGTCGAAAATGGTCACGATGTTCTGGTGCTGCAACCGGCCCGCCGTTTCGGCCTCGCGGAAGAAGCGCTCCCGCGCATCGGCCAGTTCCTCGCCCTCGAACTCCTGGCTCAAGGCCATGGTCTTGATGGCCACGACACGCCCGATCTTTGGGTCTTTGCCAAGGTCGACAACGCCCATGGCCCCCTTGCCCAGCTCCTTTTCCACCTGATAGCGGCCCAGCATCGGCTTTTCGACAGCGCCACCATCCAGCAGCATGGTGCCGCCGGGATGCGCGCCACCTCCTCCCAGGATGACGGTTTCCGACAGGTTTTTGGCGCGGTTGAGCTTGGACTGCAGGTCCTTGTAGTCCTTGTTCCAGCCGGCCATGTGCTCATAGACGGCCTGGGCCTTGTTGAACTGGCGCTTGCGCTCAAAATCCAGCGCGAGGTTGTACAGGTTGTCCATGACCGCGTCGCTCATGGGCACCCGGCGGAACCGGTCGAATGCCATGTCCAGCTGGCCCTGACCTTGCAGCGCCAGGCCCATCATGCGGTTGGTCTCGGCCGATTCTTCGTCGGATTTCAGCTTGCCCGCTTCGGTCATCAGGAAACGTTTGGTCGTGAGCGCCAGATGGCCGATGACCAGCAGCGTCGCCGGAAATACGAACTTGAGCCACATGGACGCGCCCGACAGCAGGCCGAACTCGGCCACCATCAGCACGACGAACAGCCCCAGCGTGATGCCCGCAGCCTTGCCGGCGGACAGCCGGGGCAACGCTGCCACCAGGTAGGCCGCCACCAGCAGGAACACTCCAAAAGCCGCCCAGCCGCCCCAGGCGGGCTGCACGATGAAATGCTCGCCGAGGATGCTGGACGTGATGTGCGCGATCATTTCCGCTGGCGACAGGCCGGCATAGCCGGGCGTGGGGAACTGCACACCCACGCCAGCGGCGGTGGCACCGATCAGGACGATCTTGTCAGCGTACTTGCTGGCGGGGATCTTGCCGCTGATGACGTCATAGAACGAATCAACCGCGAACGCCGGCTTGCCTTCACGCCCCTTGTAGAACTGGGGCAGCATGCGGGCGTATTCGTCGGTCTTGACGCGCAGCTTGCCGATCTGGACCGAGTCGCCAGGATTGAGCTTTACATCGGCGGGGCCCAGGTTCAGGCTGTGCGCGGCAGCCAGCAGCGCCATGGACGGCACCGCCTTGCCGAAATAGTTGACCAGCATCGGCTCTTCACGCACCGCTCCATCCACATCGTTGATCTGATTGAGGTGGGCGATGCCGGCAGCGGCCGTACCGATCTGCTCGATCGGCTGCTGGCCCTTGATGGCTGGCACTGAAAAGCCGCCGTTGTCATTCACGGCACTCTTCAGGGCATAGGGCGGCAGGGGCTTGTCTGGCTTGCCTTGCGGCTCGCCCAAGGCAAATACCGAGGGAATCAGGACGTTCCCGGCCTTGGCCATGCTGGCGGCAAGCTTGGCATCCGTATCCAGCGCCTGCTCGGCTTCGGCAATGACCTTGCCAAGCTGTTCGCCAACCCCGCCGCTGCCCGCTTCGGCCCCCGGACCCAGCGCCTCTTTCATCTTGCGGATGAACACCAGGCCGCGATCGGTTTGCGGCTCAAAAAAGAACGCGGTATGAACAATGGTTTTGGCCTTGGCAGCGGCAAGCTGGTCGATCAGCTGGGCGTGCACATCGCGAGGCCATGGCCAGCGGCCGATGTTGGCGATGCTTTGGTCGTCAATGGCAATGACTGCCACACGATCTGAGGGCTGGCGGGCACTGCTGGTGCTCGCAAAGTCGTAGAAGCGCCGCTCCATCGTGCCGATGAAGTCCGTGGCCTGGTGCAGGATGACCACCGCCACCACCACCAGAACGCCCACAAACCAGTCGGTACGCCAGAACTGACTGCGTTTTGCCGATGAAGATGTGCTCACTTCCCGCCCCTTGTCCAATTCGCAGACCAAGCCGTTGTTCTTGGCGGCAGCCAACACCCGCCAAGCCCGAAACGGCCCAGCGGACGGAACCCCGCGAATGTCGAAGGTAACAGAGGGGCCAGCGCCGGACAAGGCACTTTGTCACGGGCGTACTACCATTTGTTGCAAATAAGCGGCAGCGCCCGGGGCGCTGCGCCATGCAACCAGTGCTGTTTACAGCTTGGCCTTGAGCAGCTTGGCCAGTTCAGAGAAGTTGCGCGTCACGGTAAAACCGCACTCTTCCATGATCGACAGCTTGGCATCCGCCGTATCGGCGCCACCGGAGATAAGCGCACCGGCGTGGCCCATGCGCTTGCCGGGGGGCGCCGTGACGCCGGCGATGAAGCCGACCACCGGCTTCTTCATGTTGGCCTTGCACCAGCGGGCGGCCTCGGCCTCGTCGGGGCCGC
>CAZUJD010000006.1:0-23468 GCA_964620025.1 uncultured Ramlibacter sp.
AGGCCACTGCCGCCTGCTGGCGGGTCTGGTCGGCCACGTCGGCGCCCAGCAGGCGGATCTGGGCGATGCGCGCCATCACGCGGTCGTAGGCGGGGCCCAGGGCCAGGGCGTTCTGGCGCATCCAGCCGCCCTTGCCGGCGGCCAGCAGGGTTTCCTGTTCCTTCACGGCGGCCAGCACGTCGCGGTAGGCATCCACCGTCTGGCCGTAAGTGCCGGTGTTGCCATCGGTCACGAACAGGCGCACGGCCAGCTTGTTCAGCCGCTGCTCGGACACCAGCAGGTCGTTGTTGACGAACAGGCGCGCTTCCAGGGCGTTCATGCCCCGGGCCAGCGAACAGCGCACGGCCTGCTGCACCGGCGTGACGCTGAGCGTGGCCGGCCCGCCGCGGAAGAACTTGACGCTGCGCGAGATGTTGCCGGGCAACTCGGCGCCCAGCGCGTACTTGACCAGCATGCGCAGGTCGCTGGCTTCGCTCTGGCTGGGCTTTTGCAGCCGCTGCATGGCGGCAATGGCGTTGTCCAGCTGCTCCAGCTGGGTCAGGTACTGCAGCAGGGCCGAAAATTCATGCAGGTCCTCCACCGCCAGCGAGGGCTTGCGCGGCAGCTCGGCAATGGCGGCAAAGCCGGTGGGCGCGGAACATTCACCCCCGATGATCAGCTCGCCCGTGCTGGCGTCCTGTGCCACGCCCGTCATTTCGCTGGCGCGGGTGTACAGCTCGCGGCGCAGGGTGTTGATGGCGATCTCGCCGAACTCGCGCTCGATGCGCTCGCCGGCGCGTTCTTCCAGATCGTCAAACACACGCCAGGAGCCGGGCATGAACACCGTCCAGGGCGTGTCGATGCTGAGCTTTTCGATGGCGGCCAGCAGCGACAGGGCCTTGCGCCGGTACCAGTCGGACGGAATGATTTCGCCGCGCTCGGCCGCCCGGGCACGGAAGTCGGCGTCGGCCTGAATCTGCTGCAGCGCCCGGGCCAGGTCGGTGTGGCGCGTGTCGATCTGCACGGTGGCCACCACCAGCCCCACGCTCCAGGTGCCCAGCACTGCGATGGCGCCCCAGCGCGCCGCGCGGCTGAGCGCCGGCCGGCTGAGCTGCTGGCGCGACGGGCGTGCCAGCCCGTATTCAGAGAACACCTTCTTTTCGAACAGGTCGCGCAGGAAGGCCGGTTCGCGCATCAGCTGCGACACCAGGTCGGCGCCATGCTCGCCTGGCCCGGCGTCCATGTCGGCCGCGGCGTCGGCCTCGTCCATGGCCAGCGCCTTCTGCGCCGATTCGCTGCTGTCGCCGGTCAGGTAGATGCCGCGGAAGAAGAAGGGCTCATGGTAGGCGCTGGGGCGCATGAGCTCGTCCACATACAGCTGCAGTTGCGAGCGGATGCGTTCGATGCGCGAAGGCAGCAGGAAGAACTTGCCGGCGTCGGCGGCCGGGTTGTTCTGCGCGAACAGTTCGGCGCTGGTGTCTGACACCGTACGCACCACGGTGTCCACCGCGTCACCCACCCATTCGGACTGGTAGGTGGTGGACAGGTCAAACGGCGATGACCAGCCCAGCATGCTGGCACGCATGGAATCCGGCACCCGCCGCGCGAACTGCGCAAAGCCCTCGATCTGCTCGCACTCGGACACCACCACATACACCGCAAAGCGCATGGCAAAGCGGTTTTGCGCCAGCCACAGGCGCCGGTGCGCCAGCTTGGCCAGCTTGCCCAGCTCCAGGCGGGCGTCGGGGTTGTCGTCCAGCAGCAGGCTGGCCGGCACGGTAATGACCACTGAATCGAATGGCCGCTGGGGCCGGTACTTGCGGCAAAGCCCCAGGAATTCGTCCCAGGGCTTCTCGGCCGCGTCTTCGTCGTCGGGCGAACCCAGGTAGGTGCCCTGCAGATCAATGACCACGCCGCGGTCAAAGAAATGCCATGAAATGCCCTGGGCCGACGCGGCCATGGCCGCTTCAGAACTGAGCGCGCTGGCCACGCCGGACTGCTCGATGGGCAGCTGGCGCTGGCCCTTGCCTTCGTTAAGCACCATCACCCAGGGGATGCTGTAGCGCTCGGAACGCGAGGCAATGTTCTGCTCGATCAGTTCCACTGCCTGCTTGAACGAGCTGCGCAGGGAGTCAAACCGCAGCTTGGTGATCTTGGGGTCGGCTGACGCCTTCGTGGAAGAGCGGCGCACTGCGAAGTACAGCACCAGGCCCAGGATGACCAGTACGAGGAAGATCAGCACGGCCAGCGAGGCCAGGAAGAGGTTGTCCCTCAACATGGCTGGCTCCCCGTGCGTCGCAGACGGGTCATCGCTGCACCTCCGTCACCGGGGCCGGGCCGCCCTGCAGCACCTGGCGCACCGGCCAGGACTGCCACAGCCACAGGATCTCGGAGATCGCCAGCAGTGCCAGCATGCCCAGCAGGAAAATGACGGTCCAGCGGCTGAGCGTGGGCAGCTTGCGCGGCGCGATGTGTGACAGCGTGCTGGCGTAGGCCCGCTCTGACAGCACGCGGTCACGCGTGCCGATGGATGGCGGGCGCTGGTAGACAAACTGGAACAGTTCCTCGCGGTAACCGGCAAAGCGGGCCGAATCGGCCGCCGCGCCGCGGTACTTGCCCTGGTAACCCAGCGCCAGCGCGAACAGGTACAGGCGGGCGATGTCGCGGCGCGAGGGCTCGCGGCTGGACAGGACCTCTTCGATGCGCTCGAACACCTTTTCACCGGCAATGCTGGTGCGAAACAGCGAGGCCTCCAGCAGGTGCTCGGTCCAGTGGTCGCGGCCGATCCACTGGGTGTTCAGCAGGATTTCGTCGGCCAGCGCGGCCTTGAGATAGCGCGCATCGGCAATGCTTTCAAGCTCGAACCGGTTGCCGTCGCGGCGCGATTCGAGCGTTTGAAGTTCGATGAGGTTTTCCAGGTGGCGGCTGAGGTTTTGCGCAGCCATGGCCGGATCGGTCTCGCGCATGTCGATGGCGCGCGCCTGCGCCTTGGACACTTCATCAAAAAAGGCACGGAACTGCTGGACCAGGTGATCGTCGTCCGACTTGTCCGTGGGTTGGCGTGCCATGGTGGTGTGCGGTCCTTTGGCCTCAGCCCTTGACGAACAGCACCAGCTCCTGCGGGCGCTGGGCGGCGGCGCTTTCGGCGGAGTTGCTGATGATCAGGGGTTGTGCTGGCAGCGTGAGGCCCGGGCTGGCCTGGATGGCAAACAGCGTGTAGCCCGAGCTGGTGCGCACGCCCAGCTCCTCGGCGACCTCGATGGGCGCGCGCACGGCACCCAGTACGCGGCGCTCCCGAAGCGACGCATAGGCTGACTGGGAGCCGATGATGGCGCCTTCCAGCCAGGCGATCAGGTCCTTTTCAGGCTGGCCGCGCAGGCCCACGACCAGGCGCTTGTCGATCCATTCTGGCAGCAGCATCAGCTCGAACGCACCGTGCCGGAACTCGAACTTGACCTCACGGTATTCCTGGCTGACCTCCTGCAGGGCATCCTGCAGCGACGCGACCAGCGGCTCCAGCGTGGCGCAGGGGTCCGCATGGTCATAGGCCGGCGGCACAGGCGGCAGGGCTCCGGGTTTGAGCATGCTCAGCGGCCCCAGCAGGGCGCAGAGCGCCAGGTACAGCGAATACGGGTGCAGCGCGGGTGTGCGCAGCACGGCCTCGATGGGTGGCAGGCCGGTCAGCAGGTTGCGCAGGCGCTCTTTCTGCTCCATGTAGGCCAGCCGGTCTTCGGTCTTGGACGAGGGAATCGCGGTCTGCTTGGCCACAAAGGCTGCCTTGGCCCGCAACTGGCCGACGAAACCGGCCACCTGCTCCCACAGCTCGCCGTCCTTGGGCAGGTCAAGAAGAGGGGGCAACGCGGCCCCCATCTTGATCAGCTCGTTGTCCTTGTAGACCGTCGCCAATCGGAAGTGGGTGTAAAGCCCGGACGGCGTAGCGCCGGCGGACAGGCTGAGGTTGGGCAACAGCCGGGGCACATCAGCTGGCACGGCTTCAGAGACCTCGTCTTCGACGGGTTGTCCGGCTACTGAGCGGAAGCGCGAAGGGGTGCCACGTTCGCGGGTGCTGCGCGACAGTGGCAGCACAAGGTGGATGTCCAGGGGACCGGCGTCCAGCTGGGCGGCAAAGGGGGTCAGGTCCAGATCGAGCGTGCCGTGCTGCGGATCGTCGGCCGAGTAGGCCACGGCCGTGCCATCGGGCAGGATCGCCTCCAGCTGGCGCACCCGGAACAGGCCCGCCGGGAGCAGGGCCGAATCGAGCGCCAGCTTGCGTACCCCCCAGCCGAACGGTGACACCGCCAGGGTATGCCAGGCCACCAGCGCGTCCAGACGGGCCGAGACCTGCTGGAAATGCTGCGGCGCGAGCAGCATGCCCTCATGCCATTCGATGCGTTGCGGTACGTTCTGGGGGTTCAATCGGCCTCCTAATCCACCTTGTGCGGCTGCACGGTAAACCCGCGCGCCGCCAACTGGATCATTATCCCGTTTTGCAGCTGATCTACTCTCATTCTGTGCTCTCCGGGCGTCAGGTAGTCCGCAAAAACAAACACTGTCAGCACATTGGGTGAGCCAAAGACCGAGCCGGGCAGCCGCAGGATCTGGCCCGGGGTGATCTCCCAGCTCTTGTAGCTGAACTCGCCGGGGAAGGTTTTGAGCAGGTCGGACCGGGTTGCGAACCACTTGGGCGCGGCCAGACCCGACAGCTTGTCGATGGCGGCTTCTTCCAGCACCAGCACGATGTCCACGGCCACGGCACTGTTCTGGTTGGCGCCGTCGGCGGCGGCAATGACAACCTCTTTCCAGGCCAGGCGCGTGCCCTTGAAACCCACCAGGTTCATCACTCGGTTGACAGTGCCACAGCCGGCCAGCAGGCTGGCGCCCAGACCTCCCAGGGCGGCTGCGAGAAAGCTTTTTCGGTTCATCACGTTCGGGTTGTTTCCGCTGTCCATACATGGCCCAGGCTCAGGCCCGGGGCCTGCGCGCCCTCTCCCCGGCGCAAGCCCACGCCGACGCCCAGCATGACGATCAGCAGCGCAGCGAGCAATGAGCATGCCGCGGCGATCATAAGGTCGCTTCGGGTGAACGCAAAACGCACCGGTGCGGCCGCCACGGCGGCGCCCTGCTCCTGTGCCGCCTGGCGCTCTGAGGGCAGACCGCGCGAGACCAGTGCCATCAGGGCGCAGGAAAACATCAGGGTGAGCCAGTTGCGGGGTGCTTCGCAGATCAGGTCGATGGCCAGGAACAGCGCCAGGGCGGCCTCGGCCGGCAGCTGCAGCAGCCCCAGCACCATGCCGGCAAAGGCCACATTGGCCAGACCATTGCTGCCAGCAGAGGCAAACGCCGCCAGGGCCGAGCCGGCGCAGATCAGGGCCAGTTGATCGGGGGTCAGGGCGCGGCCGTACAGGTTGGCCACGAACACCGCCAGCAGGGCGTAGTACAGGGCCGAGCCCGAACGCAGGAACACCGAGGAAATCGGGGTGACCAGCTCCACCACGCCCCGGCTGAAGCCCAGGCGGGTGCTCATGGCTTCAATGGTGTCGGGAATGCTGGCCGTGGTACTGGACGAGGTCAGGCTGATCAGCGCCGGCGCCTTCAGGGCCTGCAGCACGGCCAGCACCGGCAGCCCCGACTGGCGGGCGATCAGGCCCACGGCCAGTGCGCCCAGTGCCAGAGACATGAAGGCAAAGCTCCACAGGAAGCTTTGCATGGCGGACACCGTGCGCGGTTCAGTCACGGCAAAGAACGACGCCGCCACGCCAAAAACCAGCAGCGGGATGAACAGGTTGACCCGGGAGATGATGATTTCCAGCGCGCGGTAGATCGCCTCGAACATCTGCGTGAGCGGATTGTTCTGGGATTTGCTCAGGGCGGCAAAGGCCAGCCCGAACAGGATGGCGCACAGCAGGATGCCCAGCGACTTGCCTTCGGCCAGCGCGCGAAAGAAATTGTCAGGGAACACACCGGAAAGGAAGGGCTTTTCCCGCACAGGCTCGGTGCCGGGTTCCATGAGGGTGATGACGGCACTGGCGGCGTCACCCCCGGCACTTTGCACAATGCCGCCCAGGTATTCGCGGGTGTCATGGCCCAGGTTCTGGCCCGGCGCGGCCACTACACCCATGAGCGTGCCGGCTGCGGCGCAGATGACCACCAGCACCAAGGCCAGCGCGGCGATCATGAGTACGCGCATGCCGGGTTGGGGCAGCGCCATGGTCTGGCGCAGGCCAAAGAACGTGGCCACCAGCAGCAGCGGCAATGCCGCCATGCTGACCACGGCCAGGTAAAGCTGGCTCAGCACCGCGGCGCCAGCCCCTACATCCGGCAGGAACAGGCCCACCAGCGCACCGGCGACCAGGCATGCCACCAGCGCCAGGGGATTGCCGGAGAGCCGGGTCAGGAATCCCATCCGGGCCTGTTCCAGCCGCGCTCCAGCGCGTAATTCACGGTCGCACGCGCCAGCTCCAGCGAACTGTCCACCAGCGTCAACGGGGTGTCACCGGCATGGCGCGCTGCGATCGGGATTTCGGTGCAGCCCATGATGACGGCGCTCGCGCCCTGGGCCTGGGCGTCGGCCAGCGCCGCCGCCAGATGGGCTCCGCCAGCGTCCATGTTGCCGGCCTTGATTTCGCGGATGCAGCCGTCCACCTCGACCTGGGCCGTATCGGGCGCAGGCACCAGGTAGTCAATGCCGCGCTCGGCCAGCGCGCGCTGGTAAAACCCCGAGGCCAGCGCACCGCGTGTGGCCAGCACGGCCACCTTGCCGTCGGGCTTTGCCATGGCGGCGACGCAGGCCTGCGCAATGTGCAGGATGGGCACGGCGCTGCGTTCGCTCATCTGGGTGTACCAGTGGTGCGATGAATTGCAGGGGATGGCTATCACCCCCACACCCGTCGTGTTCAGGAAGTCGATGCCGGACAACAGCATGGGCAGCGGGTCGCGCCCGGTGCCCAGGATGGCGCGTGAGCGGTCGTGGATGTGCGGCAGGCTGGCCACGATCACGGGCAGATGGTCCTGGTCGCGGGTGGCGGGCGTGAGCCGCACGAGCTTGTCCAGAAAATCAACCGTGGCCTGGGGGCCCATTCCACCGAACACACCGATACGCGACATGGCTGTGCTCCCCTAGATCTTCAGCGGCTTGGGACAGATCAGCGACACGGCTGCGGTGTTGCCAATGACCAGCACCAGCGTGCGCAGCATGTCGCAGATCGGATCCACTGCCAGGAACAGGATGAACGCGGCCTCAAACGGCAAGCCCAGGTAGGTACAGGTCATGCCCACCAGCGACACGGTGACCAGCCCGGTCATGCCCGCCGAGGCAAACCCGGCGAGGATCGACGCGGACATGACCACGGCCACGTCAGCAGGGCTCAGTGCGCGGCCATAAAGCTGGGCAATGAACAGGGTGGCGCACACGTAGTAAACCACCGGCCCGGTCCGCAGCAACGACACCGCCAGCGGCACCAGCAGTTCCACCCGCGAGCGGGCAAAGCCCAGCCGGTCGGCCAGGCTCTCGATCATGATGGGCATGCAGGTGGCGCTGCTGCGCGTGGCCAGGGCCAGCGCGAAGGGACCACGCAGCGCGTTCAGCGTCTGGCCGAACGAATTGTTGGAACGCTGCCAGATGATGACCGCCGCGATCGCCAGGATCGCAATGGAGGCGACAAGGAATGCCACCACAAACTGGATCATGGCCTGCAACGGCTCCATGCCGGTCTTGCCCAGTTGCGCCGCGCTCATGCAGAACAGCACGATGGGCAAGGGATAGTTCAGCCAGCGCACCAGGGTCTGGCACGAGTGGTAGATCGTCTCCAGTGAATGGGTCAGGCCGTCGGAGATGCGCGAAGGCACATGGCCCACAGCCAGGCCGAACAGCATGGCAAACACCAGCGCCTTGAGCGTGTCACCGCTGGCCAGCGCCGAGAAGATGTTGGTGGGCACCAGGCTGAGCAGCACTTCCGAGAAGCCCACGCTCTTTTGCACGGCGTCCACGCCCTTGAGCTCCATGACCGTGTCGCTGGAGTTCAGGTCATTGCCCACGATCTGGCCAAAGGTCTGCATGGTCTGCGGCGACAGGTTTTCGCCCGGACGCATGATCAGGAGCGTCAGCGCGCCCAGGATCGCAACGACCGCTGAAAACGCCAGGAACACCACCACCACCCGGCCCAGCAGCTTGCCGGTACCGCCTTCGCGGAACAGCCGCTGCAGGCTGAAGATCACCGCCGACACCATGAACGGCAGCGTGATCATCTTGAGCAGGTCAACGTAGACGTCGCCAATGAAGCCGAGCTTGACGGCAAAGGTCGGCGCCAGCATGCCAACGGTGAATCCGGCGGCCAGGCTGCTGATCACCACCCAGGGGTTGAGCGCGAGCGCGTAGAGCTTTTTGGAGTCCATATCTTGCCTTGCCGGTTATTTTTCGAGGGCGGCGAGCACCTTGTCGGTGGTCAGCTTGTCGGTGCGCTGGGTGAGGTACTCGTTGACGAATGCCAGCAGCACCGGGTCGGTGATGGCCACCGCAATGCCCAGGGTGTCTTCCAGGTCCTTGAGTGTCACGGTGCGCAGCACGAGTGAGGCTGTGGGGTCGGCCTTGAGAATGCGCTTGACCTCGAACTCGTCGCGGTAGGCGCCGATGATCTCGCCCTTGTCCAGCGCCTTGAGCACGTCGCCCCAGCCCGGGTATTCCTGGATCTTGGCCTGCGGAAAATTGCGGCGGGCGTAATCGGAGAATGAGGATTTGGCAATCACGCCAATGGTGCCGTTGAAGCCGCGGATCACCTGCGGCAGCGCGCGGTCCTTGGCAAACTGCGCGAACTTCACCCGGTTCAGGATGAGCGCGTGGTTCAGCGTGAGGTAAGGCTGGCTGAAGCTGATGACCTGGGTACGCGCCAGCGTGCGCGACAGCTTGCTGATGGCCATGTCGGCCTCGCCGCGGGCGATGATGTCCACCACCGCGTTGAAGGTCTTGGCTTCACGATTGAAGCGCACCTTGACGCCCAGCTCCTTGCCGATGGCGCGCGCCAGGTCCACCTCCAGTCCGACCAGTTCGCCCTTTTTCTCGTAGAAGAACGGCGGAGTATCCACCCCCAGCATGGCCACAATGAGCTCGCCACGCGTCACGATGCGGGCAATATCAGGCGCCAGCAGGCGGCCGTCCGGCACCTTCACCAGCGCGGGTACCGGCGACAGGGCCACAGCGGCCTGCGCCGCCTGGGCTGCGCCGCTGGCGGACGCTGCCGGGGCCGGGGCTGCAGCGGCGGGTGCAGCCGGCGCCTGTTTGGCAGCCGCTGCGGGGGCTGGGGCCGCGGCTGCCGGTTTGGCTGCCATGGCGGCCGGTTTGGCGGGAGATGTCTGGGTCAATGCGCTCCCGCTCACGACAACGCCGAGCGCCAGGACAGCCCCGCGCAGCCAGGTTCGACCCTGAGCGCGGACTTGGTGGAGGAAGTGGTTTGAGAACATGGTTCTTCCCAGCCTTATGGTTTTATGGAAATCGGTGCCGATGCCGGTGCCTGGGTGGCAGGGGCCGGATCGGCGGGATTCATGCGCTCGGCCACCGGGGCCGGTGCAGCGGGTGCAGCAAACCGCTTGCCCAGTTCCACGCCCAGCAGGAACAGCAGCACGCACAACAGGAAGATGCACAGCGCCGCCAGCGCCAGCATCCGGGAGGTCATGGAGATGGTGTATTGCATGGTCTTGCAGGGTCAGGGAACCATCACGGTGAACTGGCCGGGCACCAGCATCTGGATCACGCCACCCCAATTGCACATGAGCTTGCAGGAGTTCTGCAGCGCCGGCATGTTGCCGATCAGCACCGTGGGTGCCCCGGGCACCCAGGGCGCGGCGGTCACGGGAATGCAGGGCATGGGCGTCAGCACGCCCAGCGCGGCGGCGGTGGCTGCGGCCACCATCGGGTTGGATGGCGAGTTGCACATGCCAAAGGGCAGGACGTTGACCATGGGCTTGTTGTCCATGATGTTGCCGCCCGGCGGCCCCCCGGTCATGACCCTGTTGGCGGGCAAGACCATCAGCGTGCCCGGCGCCACGCCGAAGCTGCACTGCAGTGTTGCCCCCATGGCTGCCTGAATTGCCATCGTCCGCCTACCCCCGCACCAGTTTTTCGAGACGCTGCATCAGGCTGGCCTGGCCGGCAGCGTCATCGTGTTGTTCGGCCCCCTTGCTGTTGAAGCGTTTTGGCTTGCCCAGCGGCTTGCCTGCCTTGTACTGCAACTCCTCCATCACCTCGCCATTGGGCCAGTACCGGCGCATCCAGCCATCCAGCAGGTTGGCCTTGTAGTCCGCACTCTGTACCATCGCCCCGTCCTGATCGTAGTCGATTGCCTGCCCCTCCAGAAGGCCCTTGCGGTAATTGGCGCGGCGCACCAGCTGGCCTTCGTGCATGAAAAGCGCCTCACCCTCGATCTCGCCGCGCTGGTAGTTCATCTTGCAGCTGGGCACGCCCGCCTCGGAATACGACGTCATTTCGCCATGCAGCTGGCCAAAGGCAAACAGCTGCTCGGACAGCAGCCGACCGGCCGCGTAAACCCGCGTCACACCGTGCTGCTGGCCGGCGCGGTAGTTGGCCTCCTGCACCAGCTGGCCCTTGTCGTCCCAGAGGCGGGAGGTCCCGTGCAGCACGCCGTCCTGGTAGGTCGCCTGCATGGTGGGGCGACCATCCGGGCCGAAGCGCGTCATTTCGCCCTGCGGCACGGCGCCCTGCAGCTGGGTGCGGGTTTGCAGCAAGCCGGTTTCATCGCGTTGCTCCAGCACAACGATTTCACCGTTGGCGGGCAGGGGGGCCGGGGTGTTGTCCGTCATGGCCATATCAGTTGATCTTCACCAGCCCGCCCTTGAGGGTGAGCATGCCGCCGCCGTCCACGGTCTGCATGGCCGAGCCTTTGTTCGTGACCATGGTGCCTTCGTTGTCCAGCGTGGTGCCCGCCTTGTTCTTCAGGCCCGTGCCGGCCTGGTTGGTCAGGTCCAGGCTTGCCTTGTTGGTCAGCGAGGTGCCGGCCTGGTTGGTCAATGCCGTGCCCGCCTTGTTGGTCAATGCCGTGCCGGCTTCGGCATCCAGCGTGGTACCGGCCTTGACGCCCACGTCCTTGGCGCCCTTGATGGTGACGGAGCCGGTCACGTCAATCACCAGGTTGCCCGTCACCTTGAGTTCGTAGTTGCCGGTCACCTTGTGGGTGAAATCAGCCTTGTCAGTGTGGGTTTCATTGCCCGTGACTTCCACCTCCCGCGTGCCCTTGACCTTGTGCACCTCCTTGCCGGTCTGCACGTCCACCGTGCGGTCGCCCTTTTCAAGGGTGTGCACCTCGTGGCTGGCCTTGACGGTCGTGGTGAGCATGTTCTCGATCTCGACCTTCATGTCCTTTTGCGCGTGGAAGTAGAACTCCTCGGCGTCCTTCTTGTCCTCAAACCGGATCTCGTTGCCGGCGGAGCCCTGCTTGGACGAGCGCGACTTGATGGTGCTCTGGGTCTGGTTCGATGGCAGGGTGACCGGGGGCGTTTTTTCGGCGTTGTAAACGCTGCCCGTCACCAGCGGGCGGTCCGGGTCGCCATCGATGTAGCTGATGATGACTTCCTGCCCGATGCGCGGCAGGAACAGCGCTCCCCAGCCCTGGCCGGCCCAGGTCTGCGAAACGCGGACCCAGCAGGAGCTGTTTTCGTCCTTCTTGCCCAGCCGGTCCCAGGGGAACTGCACCTTGATGCGTCCGTGCTTGTCGGTCCAGATTTCCTCACCGCTGGAACCGACCACTGTGGCAATCTGGCTGCCGGCCACGCGGGGGCGCGGCGTGCTGCGCGGCGGCCGGAAAGGGACGGTGGCGGGGAAGGTCTCGAACGCGTTGCTGTAGTGCTGTTCGCTGGCCGTGTGCGTGACCGTGCGCAGCACATGCGCGGCATTGAGCGATGTGCGGGTGTGACCCGACAGGGTGAACTTGGTACCGGCCGCAAGTGCGTAGCAAAAGCTCTGCCCCCGCGCCACCGCGCTTTGCACCTGCTCGGCCTGCACACGGACCTTGGCGCGCTGGGTACCGTCGGCCGCCACGGTATGGCCGCCCGGGTATTCGAACTGCGCGCCCTTGCCGGCCGTGCCGGTCTGGTCCGCCAGCAAAGAGGTGCTGGGCTTGAGGTAGTCGTAGTCGTTGGAGGTGTACTGCTGGGCTACCAGGCGGCTTTCAGCCTCCATGCGGGTCACCGTATCCACCAGTTCGCGTCCGCCACCGGTGGGAGGCAGGTAGCGCAGTGTGGCGGCATCGGTACAGGCCACGTGGGCACTGCTGGCATCACCCAGCACCATGGTGTGGGTGCCGTTGGCAAAGGTGAAGAAGTAGAAGATGCCCTCTTCTTCCATCAGGCGCGAGATGAAGTCAAACGCGGTTTCGTCATGCTGGACGCAATACTCGCGCGTGGGATAGGTCGCCGTGAGCTTGGCGTCGAATGTGACGCCGAATTCACCGAGCACGGCCTTGATGATGTCGGCCGCGGTCTTGTTCTGCCAGATGACGCGGTTGCGGCTGAGGGTGAGCAGCCACAGCTTGGGCACCAGTTCGGCCGAATACGCGGAGAACTCACGGTCGCCACCCGAGTGCACAAAGCGCGAGACGATCCCGCTGAAGTAACGCGTGGGCCCGTTGGCCAGGGCCATCTTGACCGTGGCCACCGCACCCACAATGGTCGCCGGATCCAGCGTGGCGCTGGAAGCGCGCATCGTCAGCGAAAAGCGGAACGGCTGCGACAGGGCCTCGGTGCCGTCAAACGCGTCCAGCAGCAGCGTGTCCGCACCAAACGGTGTGGTCACCGTGAGGAAAGCGTTGGCCTGTGTGAAACCGGTGCGCATGGGTATTTCCTGAGCCTTCAGTCCTTGCGCACCGGGCCGAACCTGAAGCTGAACTGCCCGTCGGCGCCCACCCCCATATGCACACTGCCAAACGGGTCGGACATGGAGATGCGCTCCAGCACCATGCGCGACAGCTCGGGCAACACTGACTGCGTGAGGATGTGGTCCACGTTGCGCGCCCCGCTGTCTACTTCGGTGCAGCGCTCGGTGATGGCCCGCGACACGGCGTCGTCCCAGGTGAATTCGGCCTTGTGGTTGCGCTCAAACCGCTGGCCCAGCTTGCCCAGCTTGAGGTTGACGATGGACTGGATCTGCCCGTCGCCCAGCGGGTAGTACGGCGCCAGCACCAGCCGGCCCAGGAACGCGGGCGAAAACTGTTTGAGCAGCGCCGGACGCAGCAGGTCCACCAGTTGCTGGGGGTCGGGACGGCGGCCACCGTCGCAGGCATCGGTGATCACATCCTGCGCGGCATTGGATGTGAGCAGGATCAGCGTGTTCTTGAAGTCGATCATCACGCCTTCGCCGTCTTCCATCTGGCCCTTGTCGAACACCTGGAAAAACAGCTCCAGCACGTCGGGGTGCGCCTTTTCCATCTCGTCCAGCAGCACCACGCTGTAGGGCCTGCGGCGCACGGCCTCGGTCAGCACGCCGCCGCGCCCGTAGCCTACGTAGCCCGGCGGCGCGCCCTTGAGGCTGGAGACGGTGTGCGCTTCCTGGAATTCCGACATGTTGACTGTGACCATGTTGCGTTCACCGCCGTACAGCAGGTCAGCCAGCGCGAACGCCGTTTCGGTCTTGCCCACACCGCTGGGCCCTACCAGCATGAACACGCCCACCGGCTTGCCGGGATCGTCCAGATCGGCGCGGAAGGTGCGCACGCGCCGTGCGATGGCGTCCAGTGCCTGGTCCTGTCCGACCACGCGTTCACGCAGCTTTTCCTTGAGGTTGAGCACGGTGTGCAGCTCATCTGCCAGCATGCGGCCCACGGGTATGCCCGTCCAGCCCGAGATGACCTGGGCCACCACTGACGAGTCCACGCACACCGGCACCATGGGCTCATCGTCCTGCACGGCCTCAAGGCCCTTTTCAAGGCGCTGCAGGCTGGCTTTGAGCAGGTCGCCGCTGTCACTGTCTTCGCCCGGCGCCTGAGTGTCCAGGCTGTCGGCAATGCGTTTGCGCAGGGCGACGATTTCGGCCACGGCGTTTTTCTCGTCCCCCAGTTTGTCCGACAGCCGCTTGTGCTTCTGGCGCAGGCCCTCCAGTTCGGCAGTGAGGGTCGTGATGGCCCCGGTACTGTCCTTGCCGGTGGCGGCCTCATGGCGCAGGATGCGCAGCTGGTTTTCTGCGCTGCCGATGTCGCGGGCAATGTCCTCGATCTCCAGCGGCAAAGCGCTCTGGCCGATAGCAACGCGGGCACAGGCGGTGTCCAGCACGCTGATGGCCTTGTCGGGCAACTGGCGGCCCGAAATGTAGCGATGTGACAGCTTGACCGCATCGCGCACGGCGTCGTCCAGGATCTCCACGTTGTGGTGCTTTTGCAGCGTGGCGACCATGCCGCGCAGCATGTCGATGGCCACCTCCTCGCTCGGCTCCTCGACCTTCACAACCTGGAAACGGCGCGCCAGTGCCGGGTCACGCTCCACGTATTTCTTGTACTCGGCCCAGGTGGTGGCCGCGACCGTGCGCAGTTCGCCGCGCGCCAGCGCCGGCTTGAGCAGGTTGGCTGCGTCGCCCTGGCCTTCGGCGCCACCGGCACCGATGAGCTGGTGCGCCTCATCAATGAACAGGATGATGGGCGTGGGCGAGGCCTTGACCTCGGCGATCACGGATTTGAGGCGGTTTTCAAACTCACCCTTCATGCCGGCGCCGGCCTGCAGCAGACCCAGGTCAAGCGCGCGCAGCGACACGTTTTTCAGCGAAGGGGGTACGTCGCCCGCAACGATCCGCTGGGCAAAGCCTTCCACCACCGCCGTCTTGCCCACGCCGGCTTCACCCGTGAGGATGGGATTGTTCTGCCGGCGGCGCAGCAACACATCCACGATCTGGCGGATTTCGGGATCACGCCCGCGGATCGGGTCAATCCTGCCCTCGCGCGCAGCCTGGGTCATGTCAATGGTGTATTGGTCCAGCGACGGCGTATTGCCGCCGCCCTTGCGCATCGTGGGCATCTGGCGTGGTGTATCACCGGGTGCAACAGCCGGCACCCCGGCGGCAGGTGAAGGCAGCGGCGCGGGCCCGGCGGCGCGGGCTGCGCCGCCCGCATCTTCCGCTGAATGGGCCAGCAGGTCCGCCAGGCCATTGCGCAGCGTCTCGCGCGGGATCTGCAACAGGCTGGGTGCCGATTCGAGCAGCAGGCCGCGCAGGCTGTCCACCTCCAGCAGCGCCAGCAAAATCGTGCCTGAACGCACTTGCTGCTCGCCCAGCAGCATGGAACTGAGCAGCCATGCCTCCTGGAACAGCGGCGCCAGGTTGGGCGAGAACGACGGTGTGCGGCTGTTGCCGCGCTTGAACCGGTCCATGGCCTGCTGCAGCTGCGACTGCAGGGCGTCAGCCTTCAATTCAAACTGCCCAAGGATGATGGCCACATCGGGCGCGGGCGCTTCCAGCAGCTTGAACAGCAGGTGCTCGACGTCCACGTTGTAGTGGGTTTGCTGCACGCAGAGTTCGGCCGCCTGGTTGAGCGTGCGTTTGCACTCGGGGTTCAACCTGCCAAGCAGTGTCCGGATATCGATGTCCATGGGTGTCAGGTTCCGCTGGTGGAGAAGCCGGGCTGCAGGGCGCCCAGTCGCAGGCGTACGGGGGGGAGATCGCGGGCGCGGGCACTGGCGGGGCCGCCGGCCAGCCAGGTCGTCCACCCCAGCCGCGGGGCAGGTGTGGTGGCGCCAGCCGGTGGCACGCCGATGCGGGGCCATGCGAGTTGCAGGGGTTTGACCTGGGCGGCATCCACCCCCAGCACTACAGTGACGCCCATTTCCTGCTGCACATAGCGGTCAATCAGCCACTTGAGCAACTCATGCTCTTCTCCGCCGGGCTGCAGCTTGCGCAGTCGCGACAAGGCCAGTTGGCGGAACTCCACCAGGATGCCGGCGCCCTGGTACCAGGCGCGCCGACCGAGCACAGCCGTCTGGCCCAGCCGCGGTGCGGTCGGGCCAGAAGCGCCCAGCCGGGACAGGTCGGACGGCTCCAGGGCACGCCATTCGCCGTGGAACTGGCTGCCGCGCACACGCAGGCCCAGACGGTCGCCCAGCAACGCCAGCAGGCCCGTCATGGAACGCGGCGCACCGCCCAGCAGACCCGCATGACGCAGCCAGGGCCTGACGCCTTCTGGTCCGCGCACACCGGCGCGCAGACCCAGTGAACTCAGGGCGTCCAGGCTCGCGGCCAGCGCCGAATCCTGGGGGTCGCGCCAGTTCAGCCCCATGTGGTGCTTCTTGCGGCTGCGGTAGAGGAATGCCAGGAAACGGTGATTGAAGATGTCCAGGAAATCTGCCGTGGCATGGTCACGTGCGGCCTTGCGTTCCAGCACCATCTCGGTGAACGGCAGCGGCAGCGGCCCCTGGGCGCCGGCAAGCGACATGACCGGGGACAGCAGGGTATAGGCCTCGCCGGAGGCTGCGCCGGTCTTGACAGCGTTCACGTCGCTGGCCTGGAAGCCCAGCGACACGACGGCATTCAGGCGCACGGCTTCGGGCTCGCCGTGGCCTTGACCGACGGCGGGCATGTGGGGCGCAGACCGCTCCAGCAGGCTGATGGCCTGGAACAGGTTGTACCCATGGGGTCGGCTGGCCAGCCGACCGGTCAGAGTACTTTCTGGCGGCCGCTCATCGGTTCCCATTGCTTCCATACTTCGTCACCGCGACGCACGGCCAGCCGGACAAAGGAATTGACCGTGGTGTACATCGCAAAAAATCGGGCCAGCACGGCGGACATCAGCAGCGGCGAGCCGCCGACAAAGGCCTCTTCGTCATATTCAACAACCACCTCGGTGCCTCGGCAGTAACCGCGCCAGGCGTCCTGGCCGATGCGTGCGGTGATGCTGCGCGCCTCCAGCCCGCGGATGCCGCGGATCTGCTCGTGGTCACGCATGCTGTCGGATGCAAACAGCATGAGCATTTCGCGCAGCTGATCGGTGCCGGTGGTGCCACTGACCAGCGACTGGTGGTTCAGCGTCAACAGGGACACCAGGCGCCAGAGCGTTTCACTGCCCAGGGGCGGGTCGCGCTGGCTGGTGGGCTCGTACAGGCAACTGACCTGGATGCTCTGCGACACGCTTTCAACCACCATGCGCGCGCCCACAGGCACCTGCTCGGCCAGCCGGCGGTTGGTGCACAGAAGATTGGCATAAACCACGGGTTCGCTGGGCGCCTTCAGAGCATTGGCCTGGTCGACAAAGGTCAGGAACACATCGGTGCCCGAAATGTTCTCGCGCAGGCTCTGTTCGCGCCTTGAGGCCCAGAACGTGGTGTCGCCCCCGTCGCGGTTGGGGCCCATGGCGGCAAAGCTGGGAACAATGACGGGACGGTCGGCATTGGGGTCCGAAGCAGTGACCGAAATGATGGAGTGCACTTCGGTGCTGGCGCCTCGCTGGCGGTCAGCCGACAGCAGGTACTCGTAATGCCGGTGATCGATGACGATGGGCTCGCTGGTGCGCGGGAACAGGTTGGCAGCTGGAACGCAGCCCAGCCGGAAGTTGTCCGCGCTGACCGCGCGCAAACCCCGTTGCGGCCGGTCCAGCGCCAGTGTGATGTCACAGCGGGTGCCTTGCCCCAGGCGACCGCGCAGCCTGGTCAGCTCGAAAAAGTGGAACTTGCGCGGAAAGGCGAAGTACTCCTGCATCATTCCGTAGGCCGGCTGGGCATGGCCAGGCAGCGGCAGGACCTCTTCGTCTTCGCCATAGCCTACCTCTCGCCAGGCGTTGCTACCAAGGTTGTGGCGAACGCCGTCTTCGCCTTGCGTACTGACGTGGGCCACGCCGGACACCAGCAGGTCATACAGCGGCATGGCGGTCATCCAGTCACCATGCACATGCAGGCGCAGACTGTCAATCTCCAGCTCTGAAAAGTCGGAGCCCGGATCACAGGCCAGCGTCAGGCGCAGCGTGCCGTCGCCCGGCAGGCTGGCAGCCACCACCGAAACCGGCCACAGGGTTGTTTCCCAGGCGGTGCGAAAACGGCATTGCTCGCCGCCCGACGTGGACGCATACAGGATGGTGTGGCGTGGCACGCGGTAGCCCGCCGTCACTTTGCCCTGTGAAGGGTCCAGGGCAAACTGCGCCACCGTCATGGACGGCACTGGCTGGATCAGCGACGGACACAGGTTGTCCAGCAAGGCCGCGGCGATCTGGGGGAATTCGCGGTCCAGGTCGCGGTGAACTCGCGCAGCCAGGAAAGCCACTGCCTCGACCAGGCGTTCGGTGTGCGGATCAATGGACTCGGAGCCGTGTAGTGCGAGCCGCGAAGCCACCTTGGGATAGCGTCGCGCGAAGTCAGCACCCTGCCCCCTGAGGAAGGACAGTTCACGCTTGTAGTACTGCAACAGGTCGTTGTGGAGGATTTCAGCCACGGGTCATGCTGCTTTCACACGGTGTCCGATGGATTCATTTCCAGCTCAAAACTCACGCGCTGGGGTTTCAGGCCGATCATGACATCGCCTCCGACCGTCACGGCCGCTGCGTCCGCCCGCTCAGCCAGGGCCTGCACCTTCACAGTCACATTGGCCATTCGCGGCTCGAAAAGCGTCACGGCCTGCGCGAGGGCGGACTCCAGAACAGCCACATCATCACCGCGTCTGGCGTACAGCGCAGAAAAATCCGGCACGCCATAGTCAATGACAGTGCCGGAATTCAGGTGAAATTCCGAAGGGGGAAGCCGGCTTCGAGTATTGAACAGCCGGGACAGTTCCCGGCCTATCGATGCGTGCAACTGCTCAGGCAGCAGCAACCATGAAGCGTCTTTTTCAGTGGCCTCGCTGGCCGCCAGCCGGTCAAACAGCGGGACGGACGACCCTCGGACAAGCTCCGACATGTTCTAGGTCCCTTCATGAAAATGAAAGGCCCCGGGACGAATGACGGAGTAGTCCGCGATGCTCAGGCCGCCTTGTTGGTCGCGAGGTCCCAACCGAACGTTGCCGTCCCCTTCTTGGTGGAGTCGGCGTTCTGCTGGGTGAACTCGGACGTGATCTTGGTGAAATTCAGCGAGAACGAGTCTGACGGAATGCCGCCGCCTCCCGAGGTGTTGATGTTGGACACCATGGCGTTGGTCATCACGTATTTCATGAGCGACATGAACTTGCCGCCTTCGTTACGGCCGATGTGCAGCGTGGCATCGCCCAGCTTCTTGCCTTCGGTGCAGGCGGCGTACAGGGCAGGCGTGGACTGGTCGGTCATTTTCGAGAAATTCATCTCGGAGAACAGGGGCTTGCCAGCGGTTCGCTCGGTGTTGGCCACGTCCATGCTCATGGGCAGGGCGACGCTGTGGCTGTATGAATTCAGGATGATTTCATCTGCGTGGCCGTCAATGGTGCAGTTGCCCTTGACGTCCTTGATGGCGAGAAGAATTACGTCCATGTGTGACTCCTAATGCGGTTGGGTTCTTGGATGATCAGGCGGCTGCCGGCGGCAGTTCGGCCACCAGGCGGATGGAGGCCGTCAGTTCTTCCATCTGGAAGTGCGGACGCAGGAAGCAGGTGGCCTGATAGGCGCCGGGTTTGCCCGGAACCTCTGTCACATCCACGCGCGCCTGACCCAGCGGGAACCGGGCCTTGGTGGCCTGAGGCGCCGAATCATTGATCAGCACGTAGTCGGCAATCCAGTTGTTCAGGTAGGTCTCCACCTCGCCGCGCGTCTGGAAGCTGCCCACCTTGTCGCGCATGATGACCTTGATGTAGTGGGCAAAACGCGAAGCCGCGAGCACGTATGGCAGGCGTGCCGACAGTTGCGCGTTGGCATTGGCGGCATCCTTGTTGTACAGCTTGGGCTTGTTGACCGTCTGGCCGCCAAAGAAGGCTGCGAAATTGGAACCCTTGGAGTTGACGATGGCAATGAAGCCCAGGTCGTTCAGCTCCTTCTCGCGGCGATCGGTGATGGTGACTTCGGTGGGGCACTTGAGAACCACATCGCCTTCGTCCGTCTTGTAGGCATGGGCAGTCATGCCCTCGACCTTGCCGCCGCCTTCCACGCCACGAATGGCAGTGGACCAGCCGTATTTGGCAAACGCATCGGTGATGCGCAGGCCCATCTGGTAGCAGGAGTTGGCCCAAAGGTACTTTGAATGGTCCTTGCCGTCCACGTCTTCTTCGAAATTGAAGTTGTCCACGGGGATGGTCTTGGCGCCGTAGGGCAGCCGTGCTGCATAGCTGGGCAGCACGAGCGACACATAGCGTGAATCTTCCGATTCGCGGAAGCTGCGCCAGGTGGCCAGTTCGGCGCTTTCAAAGATCTTGGACATGTCACGCGGAACACCCAGGTCGGTGAACGACTTCATGTCGAACAGTGCCGGAGAAGCGGCGGCAATGAAAGGCGCATGCGCGGCTGCGGCAACCTTGGAAATGCGCTCCAGCAGGGCCATGTCCTGCGGGTGGCGGCCAAAGGAGTAATCACCGATCAGCAGCGAGTAGGGATGACCGCCAAATGTGCCGTACTCTTCTTCGTAGATTTTCTTGAACAGCACGCTCATGTCGTGATCGACAGCAGACTCCAGGTCCTTGAGCAGCTCCTTTTTGGTGACGTTCAAGAGGCGCAGCTTCAGGCGCGAGCTGGTTTCAGTGCCGTACACCATGTCATGCAGACCACGCCAAGACGCTTCGAGCGCCTGGAACTTCGCGTCATGCATGATGGCATTGAGCTGGTCCGACAGAAGCTTGTCAATTTCTGCGACTCGCTCGTTGATCATGGCCACAACGCCCTTGTCCGGAGCGGCCTTCATGCCCTCGTCCAGGATCTGGGACGCAAATTGCCCGATCAGCTTTTTGGCGTAGGGGCCTTGCGAGGGCTCGACTGCCATGTTGCCTTCATGGACGATCTTGTCCAGAAGAGTCATGTCGGCGGTGGAAGTTGCTGCGCCGCCTTCAGCGCTTGCTTGAGTTTCTGCCATTTTGTATCACCGTTCCAAATTGTTGCGACGCACCAAACAGGGTGCACCAGAATGGATAAATCAGGCCGCCGGGGCCGATTCGCCTGCGGAAGCCTCTGCACCTGCATTGGCTTCGGACTGGACCTTTTTCAGGTCTTCGGTATTGGCAACGATGTTTTCGAGCAAGCTGTCCAGTTCGTCATTGCCGTCGAGTTTGGCGAGCAGGTCGCGCAGTTGCTGGCGCGCTTCGAGCAGCTTCGCCAGACGGGGCACTTGCTTGACGATGGCTTCGGGATGGAAATCATCGAACTCCTTGAAGTTGAGTTCGATCTTGAGATTGCCTTCGCCCTTCATGGTGTCGGGAACGGAGAGGTCCAGGCGGGGGCTGATCTTGCCCATGATCTCGTTGAAATTGTCACGATCGATCTCGACAAGGCGACGATCTTTCAATTTGGGAAGGGGTGTGGCGGGCTGGCCAGACAAGTCAGCCAGCAGGCCGACCACCATGGGCAGCTCTTTTTTCTCGACCGCGTCTCCGATTTCAACGTCATACGTGATCTGAACGCGTGGCGGCCTGTTGCGGCCTACCCATTTTTGCAGACTGTCTGCCATGGCATTCCCCTCAAAAAGTGTGACAAAGTTATAAAAGACAGGCGCACTGTTGCTGCCAACAGTCACTGGCGTGAAATCATTCTATGGACCTTTCAGGGCTGGCTTCTAAATACTAACCCTTACGAAATCAGTGCAATATTCACGCCTGATTTCGTTGCAATGTGCCTGCTGCCCGTGACAGGGCAGTGACGCAGCGGTCCGGAATAAATGAGGGAGCGGGGGGGTGAGAGAAAACAAAAACGCCCACTGGAGAGTGGGCGTTTGTGGACAGCGGGAACCGCTGGCTATGTTGGTTGCGCGAGCAAGATGGTTATGAGGCCACGCCAAAGACCGGCATATAGTATGTTGAAAATAGGCGTATAACTGCAAAAAAAGCGCTTTTACCTCGCAAATGGGCGTACAGTCCACGGCACCATCAGCTCAGCCTGACATGCCAATTGGAACCAACTGATCCCATCATCGCGGCCCCGCCCGCCATCATCGCCGGTCGTCAGGTCAGATCTGGTGTGCCCATTGGGTCAAACCTGGCCAGCCTTCTAGACTGGGCAAGCAAGCTTGGTCTCCAGCCAACGCTGGCACTCGTCATAGATGCCACCCGGACGCTCGAACACCCCCAGCAAATCGGCACCGCCCTCGGCTACCTGCGCATGCCCGAGTCGCAGCGTTACCTGCGGACTTGGCAAGATGAAGTCCCCCTTTTGCCAGACCTCATGGAACTGCTGGAGGCCAGCAGCATTGCGCCATATATCTATAAGCAGAATCCTCCCGCCCCCAGGGAACGGGCCATCGAGCGTCAGCTGGTCGGTGGTTCGCTCGGCGATCTGCCACTTCTAGCGCTCCTGGCGCGGCCGCTGCCGCCATGCCCGCAGGCCGATTCGACTTGGATTGAGGCACTACGCTGCTGGTTTTTTGTACAGTTTCTCAATGCCGCCTTCACGGGGTGCCAGCCAAACCCATACCTCGTCAACGCCGCAGAAAAGCTGCGCATGGGGATTGACACAGAGCCGGCCTGGCTGACCTTGTTCAGTCGACTAAGGGGGCCATTCGATTCGTTCCACGGGATCACGCGACATTTGGCCACCCGTGCGGGGGCGCTGCGCGGTGAACTGGCGCACGCCCGGCCGATCGAGTTGACCACGCTGCGCGAGCTGGAAAAGTTCGCGCAAGGTAAGTGGCCATCTGGTCAGAGTGCGACTCCGATGGAATCCGGCAGGCTGTTTTCTAAGGAGTGGCAAGCATCTCCAGCGAGTCAGAACTGGGGATTGAGCAGACAAACACCTGATAGCGATGAGGATGTACCAGGCGTTTACGGGGATTCGGCCACTGATCTTGGCCTCATTCCACTGGGCAATGCGGGCGTTGAGAACAATGCCTGTCAAATCGTTGGCGTCGACGAGAACGAGACCCCTGTCGAACAAGAGCGTAAAGCCACAGGCATTTTGCTGGCATCGATCGAAGACCGGCAGGTCCTGCCGTTCAGCTGGAACCGTCCCAATACGGCTGAGCGAAAAACCCTTAAGTCATGGCTTATCCAAGTTTGGGCTGGCAGCGATGCCAACCTGCAGGAATTGGCAGCATTGGTCTGGCTGTCTGCCCTGAGCAGCAATTCACTGCGGACGGTCATGCGCCTGGAGCTGGGAGCGGAGCCAGCCAAGGACTGGCGAATCGATGTTGCCGGCGGTCTTCTTCATCGCCTACCTCCGCGGCGGTACAACAGCTGGCACGCAGACGGCACGGCGAGCAAATGGGTTTCATCGTTGGCGCCAGCCATACAGATTCCACTGCCCGAGCCCGTTGCCCGAGCGGTCCAGTCCATGCACGCCCGTGCACAGGCGAGTACCTTGCTCGGTCAACTGTGGCGTCATGCGACGACAGCCGAGCAACAGTTCAACCAAGCTTGCGCTGCCAACCCGGATCTGCAGCGCGTCACATCCGGGATGCTGTCGCGCCTGCTGGGTCAACTGATATTTGAG
>CAZUJD010000007.1:0-23326 GCA_964620025.1 uncultured Ramlibacter sp.
GCTCGGGTGTGCCGATGCCGAAGTCCACGTGCTCGCCGATCACACGGCTGACAAACTGGTCGGGCGCGCAATCGTCAATCACCACGTGGATGTCCGGGTGCATGGCATTGAAGCGGCGCATGGCCGCGGGCAACAGGATCTCGGCCAGGGTCGGCGTGATGGCCAGCGCCACGCGGCCGCGGCGCAGCCCGGCTAGGTCGCGCAGGCCCGCGCCCAGTGAATCCACGTCGCGCAGGATGCGCTGGGCCACCACCAGCGCCTCGCGGGCAGCCTGGGTGGGTTGCAGTGAGCGCGTCGTGCGGTCAAACAGGCGCGCGCCCAGCCCTTCCTCCATCTGGCGGATCAGCACGCTGACAGCCGATTGGGTCACTGACAGCTGCTCGGCTGCCGCACTGAGCTTGCGCAGTTCGTACACCGCCACAAAGGCCCGAAGCTGCCGCATGCTGGGCGTGAACTTGGTTGGGCCGGTGGGTTGATTCATGAAGTTAAATCATATTTGATTCGAAAATTATCGATTTACGAATGAATAAAACTTGATTCCAATCAAGGACAACAACACCGGAGACAAGCCATGCATCCTCTTTCCCGCCGCGTCGCGATCGCTGCCGCACTGTGCGCCGTAATGGCCTTGCCCGCCCAGGCGCAGACGGCCGCCTTTCCCGCCAAACCCATGCGCATGGTCGTGACCTTTCCGCCCGGGGGCAGCGCCGACGCCGTCGTGCGCATGCTGGTGCCGCGCCTGAATGACAAGCTGGGCCAGCAGGTGGTGGTGGACAACCGCCCGGGCGCGGGCGGCAACATCGGCCTGACCGTGGTGGCCAAGGCCGCGCCGGGTGATGGCTACACGCTGGGTGTGGGTGCTGCGGGGGCCCTGGCGGCCAACAGCAGCCTGTATGCGCAAATGCCGTTCGATCCGCAAAAGGATCTCAAGCCCGTGAGCATGCTCGCGGCCATCCCGTTCGTGATCATCGGCAACCCGTCGGTGGCCGCCAAGACACAAAAGGAGCTGGTGGCACTGGCCAGGGCGCAGCCGGGCAAGCTGTCCATCGCGCACGGCGGCAATGGCACGGCCATGCACCTGTCGGCTGCGTTGTTCGCCCAGATGGCCGATGTGAAGCTGGTGGAGGTGCCTTACCGCGGCTCGGGCCCGGCCGCGCTGGACGTGCTGGCCGGGCAGGTGCCGCTGGCCGTGGTGGACCTGCCGTCGGCGCTGCAGCACATCAAGGCGGGCAAGCTGGTGGCCTACGCCGTGACCAGTCCGCAGCGCCTGCCCATGTTGCCTGATGTACCCACCGTCTCCGAGGCGGGTCTTTCCGGTTACGACTCCACCGGCTGGTTTGGCGTGGTGGCCCCGGCCGGCACGCCAGATGCCGTGGTGGCGCGGCTGAATGCCGAGATCACCGCAGCGCTGAACGACGACGCCATCAAGACCGCCATGCGCAACCTGGGCGTGGAGCCCGCGCCGGGCACGGTGCAGGCATTTGACGCCTACATCAAGGCCGAGACGCAGAAGTGGTCCAAGGTCATCAAGACCGCCAACATCAAGCTGGACTGAGCCGACATGTCTGACCAACCAACGCAGCCGCTGGACTGCGACGTACTGATCGTGGGCGCCGGCCCCGTGGGCTTGACCCTGGCCATGGACTTGGCCGGGCGCGGCGTGAAAGTGGTGGTGGCCGAAATCCGCCGCTTTGCCGAGCCGCCCAACGTCAAGTGCAACCATGTGTCGGCCCGCACCATGGAGCAGTTTCGCCGGCTGGGGGTGGCGCACAAGCTGCGCGATGCCGGCTTGCCTGCCGACTATCCCAATGACGTGGTGTTTCGCACCAGTGTGACCGGCCAGGAACTCACCCGCATCCCCATTCCCTGCCGGCGCGACCGATACACCCAGACCGAAGGTCCAGATGCCTGGTGGCCCACGCCCGAGCCGCCGCACCGCATCAACCAGGTGTACCTGGAGCCGATCCTGCTTCGGCATGCGGCGGCGCTGCCGGGGGTGACGCTGCTCAACCGCACGCAGGTCACCGCGTTCACGCAAACTGCTTCGGGCGTTCAGGCCCAGTTGCTGGACCTGGATGCCCAGAGTACGCGCACGCTGCGTGCACGCTACATGGTGGGCTGCGACGGCGGCTCGTCTGCGGTGCGCAAGCAGATGGGCGCCAGGCTGGAGGGTACGCCCGTGATCCAGCGCGTGCAGTCCACCTGGATCCGTGCGCCCCGGCTGCGGGCCATGATCCCCGGCAAGCTGGCCTGGTCCTATTACTCGGTCAACCCGCGCCGCTGCGGCACCATGTTTGCCATCGACGGGCATGAGACCTGGCTGGTGCACAACCACCTGAATGCTCACGAACCCGAATTTGATTCGGTGGACCGGGACTGGTCCATCCGGCAGATCCTGGGCGTGGACGCCGATTTCGAGTACGAGGTCATCAGCAAGGAAGACTGGGTCGGCCGCCGCCTGGTGGCCAACCGCTTTCGCGACCGCAACGTGTTCATCGCGGGGGATGCGGCGCACCTGTGGGTGCCCTACGCCGGCTATGGCATGAATGCAGGCATTGCCGACGCCATCCACCTGTCCTGGCTGCTGGCCGCCCGGGTGCAGGGCTGGGGCGACGAAGCCATCCTGGATGCATACGAAGCCGAGCGCCAGCCTATTACCGAGCAGGTGTCGCATTTCGCCATGGACCATGCGCAGAAGATGATCCGTGCGCGCAGCGCCGTGCCCGCCAACATTGAGGCGGCGGACGACGACGGCGCTGCGCAGCGCACGCGCATCGGCCAGGAGTCTTATGAGCTGAACGTACAGCAGTTCTGCTGTGCAGGGCTGAATTTCGGCTACTACTACAGCGGCTCACCGGTGATCGTGCCGGACGCAGAGGCGCCCCCGGCCTACACCATGGGCAGCTTCACGCCGTCCACCGTGCCGGGATGCCGCGCGCCGCATTTCTGGCTGGCCGACGGCCGCTCGCTGTACGACGCTTTCGGCCCGGGCTACACGCTGCTGCGCCTGGATGCGCAGGCGGATGCCGCGCCCCTGGTGGCCGCGGCGCAGGCGCGCAACATGCCGCTGGCGGTGCTGGACGTACAGGCCCGCGGTGCGGTGCCTGATGCGTACCGCCACAAGCTGGTGTTGTGCCGTGCCGACCAGCATGTGGTGTGGCGTGGCGACGCGTTGCCGGCCGATGCCGCAGCGCTGGTGGCGGTGCTGTGCGGCGCAGCGGCGTCGCGCTCAGGTGGACAGCAGGTTCTTCATGACGATGCGCAGCTTGGCCGGCGGCACGGGCTTGTACAGCAGGGTGAGGCCGCTGCGGCGCACGTCGCGGGCAGTCTGTAGCGAGGTGTCGCCTGTCAGCAGCAGCGCGGGCAGGTTGGGCCGCAGGCGCGCACGCAGGCGCTGAACGACCTCGGTGCCCAGTTCGCCATGGTCCAGCCGCAGGTCTGAAATGATCAGGTCTGGCGAGACCGGCTCGCGTGCCACCAGCGCTTCGGCCTGCGGCCCGGAGGCGGCCATGATCACCCGGCAGCCCCAGCGCTCCAGAAGCCCGGCGGTACGCTCCAGGATCACGGCGTCGTCGTCCACCACCAGCACGCGCAGCCCGGCAAAGGTGGCAGGGCCGCTGTCGTCCTCGGCCATCAGCTCCGGCTCCAGCAATGCGTGCGCGGACAGCTGGCCCAACGGCACCTGCAGCGAAAAGCGCGAACCCCGGCCCGGTACCGAACGCAGGCCCACCGTATAACCCAGCAGTTGCGTGCAGCTGCGCACGATGGCCAGGCCCAGGCCCAGCCCGCCACGGTTGTCGTCAGCGCGTTCGATGCGGAAGAACTCGCCGAAGATGGCTTCCTGGTGTTCGGGCGCAATGCCCAGGCCCGTGTCCCAGACCTCGATCTGCAGGACCTGACCGCGGCGGCGGCAACCCAGCACCACGCCGCCGTGGTCGGTGTAGCGCAGCGCGTTGGACACCAGGTTGGCCAGCACGCGCTCCAGCAACGCCGGATCGCTGAAGACCACGGCAGGGCTGCCAACCACCTTGAAATGCAGGTTTTTCTTCAGGGCCACGGCGGTGAACGCGCGGCGCAGCCGCTCCAGCACCGGCTGCAGCGCAAAGGCCATGAGGTTGGGCGCGATGAGCCCGCTTTCCAGCCGCGAGATCACCAGGATCGAGTCCAGCAGCGCCTGCGTGGAGTGAAGGGCTGACTCCATGTGCTCCAGCAGCGGTTCGGCCTTGGGCGGCAGGGCGATGCTCTTGAGGTCGTCCAGGAACAGGCCCAGTGCATGCATGGGCTGGCGAAGATCGTGGCTCACGGCGGCCATGAAGCGTGATTTGGCAGCGCTGGCGCGCTCGGCCTCGCTTTTCTGGGCAGCCAGTGTGGCCAGCTGCTGCACGCGTTCCTCGCGCTGCTTGAATTCGGTGATGTCGGTCACGATGGTCAGCGTGCCCGCGTGAATGCCGTCCTTGCCGTGCACCGGGTAGGTGGTTTGCATGGCCAGCAGCGCGCTGCCGTCCTTGCGGCGCATGGCCACGCCGGCGCTGCCGTCGTGTGCCTGATCGGTCATTTCAGGTGCGTCGTGCATCAGCCCGGCCAGTGGCCGACCGGCCAGCTCGACCTCTTCGTAGCCCAGCATGGCCGCGGCACGGCGGTTGGCAAAGGTGATGCGTCCTTCGGCGTCCGTCATGAGGATGCCATCCCGGCCCGTGTCCATGATGCGGCGAAAGCGTTCCTCGCTGCCGCGCAGCGCGGCGGCTGCCCGTTCGCGCGCACTGACGTCCTTGCCCAGGCCGCGGTACATCGCCTGCCCGCTCTCCAGCGCCACAGGCACGCCGCTGATGCTGATGTGCAGCGATTCGCCTCCGTCGGTCGGGTACCGGATCACGCGGTCATGGAAGGGCTGTTGCACCTCCATGGCTGCGCGCAGCCCGGCCCAGTCCGCGTCGGCGCCGGCGCGTGACAGGTCCCACCAGCTTCGCCCCATCAGGGCTTGTGCGTCCATGCCGGACTTTTCGGCGAAGCCTTCGGAAAGGTAGGACAGGCGTTGCTGCGCGTCCTGTTCCCAATACCAGTCTGAGGACAGGTCGGCCAGGCTGCGAAACCGCGCCTCGCTCACGCGCAGCGAGGCTTCAATGGCCTTGCGCTCCTGCGCGTACTTCATGGTCTTGACCAGCAGCCGGCCAGCAAGGTCGTTCTTGACCAGGTAGTCCTGGGCGCCGGCCTTTACAGCCGACAGCGCGAGCTGCTGGTCCTCGTTGCCGGTCAGCACGATGACGGGCAGCGTGGGGGCGCGGCTTTGCAGCCGGTACAGCGTCTCCAGCCCGAAGCTGTCGGGCAGCGACAGGTCCAGGAACACCACGTCCGGCGTGACCGTTCCCAACACGGACAGGGCATCCTCCAGTGATTCGCTCACCTGCATGTCGAACGCTGCGCGGCCGATTTCGTCAACCAGCAGCTCGCGGATCAGCCGCGCATCGCCGGGGTTGTCCTCCACGAGCAGGATGTGCTGGGCGCCGTCGCTCATGGCGGGCTTTCAGTCGTCCGACTTGGGTGGCAGCGTGACCAGCGCCAGCCAGAACCGGTCGATCGAGCGGATCACCTCGATGAAATTGTCAAAGTCCACCGGAGACTTGGTGACGTAGCAGTTGGCATACAGGTCGTAGCTGCGCAGGATGTCTTCTTCCGCCTTGGATGTGGTCAGGATCACCACTGGAATGCGACGCAGCTGCGCGTCGGTCTTGATGTGCTGCAGCACTTCACGCCCGTCCATGCGGGGCAGGTTCAGGTCCAGCAGGATCAGGTCGGGCCGCACCGCGTCAATGTGCTTGCCCCGCCGGTACAGGAAGTCGAGCGCCTCCACGCCATCTTCCACCCAGTGCAGCTTGCAAAGCACCTTGCCTTCCCGCAGGGCTTCCACGGTCAGGCGCATGTCGCCCGGGTTGTCTTCAACCAGCAGGATGTCCAGCGGTTTGGGGGTCACGTCGATGTTCATGACGACTCGCTTTCTGTGAGTGATTTGGACAGCGTGAAACTGAAGGTCGTGCCCTGGCCGGGTTCGCTGGACACGGTGATCTGGCCACCGTGCCGCTCGACGATCTTCTTGCAGATCGACAGGCCGATGCCCGTGCCTTCGTACCGGGTGCGCGCATGAAGGCGCTGGAAGATGATGAAAATGCGCTGGAAATACTCGGGCGCAATGCCGATGCCGTTGTCGGCCACCGCGATGGTCCAGCAGTGCTCATCCTCTGCCGCGCTGATGCGCACCACCGGTGCTGCTTCGCCGCGGAACTTGATGGCGTTGCCCACCAGGTTCTGGAACACCTGGGTCAGCCCGGCCTTTTCGCAGACCAGCTCGGGCAGGGGGCCGCGTTCAATGGTGGCGCCGTTGCGCTCAATGGCGTTGGCCAGGTTGGCCAGCGCATCATCGAGCGCGCGGTCCAGCCGGATCTGGCGCATCGGCACCCTGGAGCGGCCCGCGCGTGAATACATCAGCAGGTCGTCAATGAGCTGTTTCATGCGCTGGGCGCCGTCCACGGCGTACTTGATGAATTCGCGCCCGTCGTCGTCGAATTTGTCGGCATAGCGCCGTGACAGCAACTGGGTGTAGCTGGCCACCATGCGCAGAGGCTCGGACAGGTCGTGTGAGGTCACGTAGGCAAACTGCTCCAGCTCCTGGTTGGAGCGGGTCAGTTCGGCCACGCGCTGGCGGATTTCATCCTCGGCACGGCGGGTCGCAGTAATGTCGCGCATCAGCGTGACGATGACCCAGCGCTGGTCGATATGGACTGCGCGGCGCGAAAACTCGATCACCGTGTCGCGCCCGCCCAGGCCAAGCGGGTTGACGGTACGTACGTCGATCACGGCCTCGGGAGCGCGTGAGATCACGTAACGCGAGCTTTTCCTGAACCGCCCGGCGTCAAAAGGCTCACCCGACGTGGAGTAGTAGCTGGCTTCCACCCCACGCGCCAGCAGTTCCTCGCGTGAGACACCCAGCAGCTTCACCGCCGCCTGGTTGACGTCGTAGTAGCCCAGCGAGTCGGGGTCGGCAATCAGGATGGCATCTACTGCGGCGTCATAGGCTTCCCGCAACAGTTCCAGTTCGGCCACCCGCCTGCGGATTTCGTTTTCGGCCTGTTTGCGTTGCGTGATGTCGCGCATCGTGGTGGCAATGATCCAGCCGCCATCGGTTTGCCGCAGGGCCTGCCGCTGTATCTCTGCGGCAAATGTGCTGCCGTCCGAGCGGCGCCCGCCGAGTTCGGCATGAATGACCGCCGGCGTGCGGGCAATGGCGTCGTCGTAACCGGCGTTCAGCTGCTGCACAGTGGTGTCCGCCAGGGTCAGATGGGGTGGCAGCGCCAGCAATTCCTCGCGGGTGCAGCCATACATGCGGCATGCAGCCTCATTGACGTCGATGATGCGGGAGCTGGCGTGCTCAACCAGAACGACCGCGTCAGCGCTGAGATTGAGCACGGCGGCAAACCGCAGCATGCGCTCCTGCTGTCGCTTGCGCTCGGTAATGTCGCGAGTGACGCTCACGATGAGCCAGCGGCCGTCCAGTGGCACCGCCTTGCGCACGTTTTCGTTGTAGAAAACTTCGCGCCCGGGCAGGCGAATGGCTCTTTCGAGGACCTGGGGCTGCGGGTACCGGGCGATGACGGCAGCGTAGTCGTCCCTGAGCCGGGTCTCGGCTTCGTCGTGGCCGTACAGGCCCACATGGCGCACGTAGCCGATCAGGCCCATTGCCAGCACCTGTTCGCGCGACAGCCCGTACATGGCTCCGGCGGCCCGGTTGACGTCGATGTACTGCAGGGCCTGGGGGTCGATCAGGAAGAACGCGTCCGGCGCGAGATCGATGGCGGCACGCAGCATTTCCACGTGGGCCTGCTTGGCCTTGCGCTCGGTGATGTCGCGATTGACACTGACAACCAGCCATCGGCCGTCGATGTTGACGGCACGCCGGGTGAACTCCAGCACCACGTCGCGGCCATTCACGTGCGCGGCGTTCTCCTGCACGCTGGCCTGAGGCGCCTGCGCGACGATGGTGCCGTAGAAGCGCCTGAGTTCATCGTCGCTTTCACGGCCGCTCAGGCCCCTGCGGGCGCCGCGGGCCATGAGCTGCTCGTGCGTCATGCCATACATCTGGCAGGTGGCCTCGTTGACGTTGATGTATTCCAGGGTAGCGGGGTCGATCACCACAATCGCGTCCGGCGCAGCATTGATGGCCTGGTTCATCAGTTCCAGACGTGCCTGTGCCGACTTGCGCTCGGAGATGTCGCGGACCGTGATGACAATCAACCAGCGGTTCTGTGAGCGGATCGCCATGCGCTGCACTTCTGCGTGGAAGGTACTGCCGTCCGATCGCTGCGGCATCATTTCCACCACGCTGACCTTTGGCGACTTCGCGATCACTGCGTCGTATTCGGCCGCCAGGCGCTGCGCGGCATCCCGGTACGTGAAGGTCAGCGCATGAGCCGGTTTGCCGATCAGGTCATCCCGGGCGTAGCCATACATGCGCGCGGTGCTGTCATTGACGTCGATGATGGCCAGGCTTTCGCGATCCACGACAAAGAGCGCATCCGTGCTCAGGTTCACCGAGGCCGCGAAGCGCTCCATGCGCGCCTGGGCCGCCTTGCGCTCCGTGATGTCCCGGCTCACGCTGATGACCAGCCAGCGCTCGCCCACCCGCACTGCACGGCGTACGGCTTCGGTCACGACCTCGCTGCCGTCGGGCCGGTGCACCGTGCGTTCCTCGGCCACCGCCTGGGGCGCCATGGCGATCAGGTCGTCATAGCGCTTGCGCAGGGCTTCGGGGGTGAACTGGCTGAACATGCCCAGCATGCCCGCGGCCATGACCTGGTCGCGGGTCATCCCATGCAGGCGGCAGACGGCTTCATTGACGTGCACATACTGGAACGTGGCGGGATCCAGGACGGCAATGGCGTCGGGCGCCGCGTCCATGGCGGCCAGCAGGAGTTCCAGCTGCTGCTGGGCTGCCTTGCGTTCCGAGATGTCGTGATTGATGCTGACTACCAGCCAGCGGTTGCCGAACCGGACCGCCCGCCGGGATGTACGTACCCACCGGGATGGCTTGCCGGGCAGATGCATGAGCCGCTCTTCATGGACGGGTTCGGGGGCTTGGGCCACCACCTGCGCGTACGCTGACCGCATGGCCTCTTCGGTATAGGCGCCCGCGAAGACGCCCGGCATGCCCAGCGCCATCATGCGCTCGCGGTCCATCTGGTGAAACGCTGCGGCCGCGCGGTTGATGTGCCGGTAGCTGAGGTCGGGGTATTCGACAACGACAATGATGTCCGGCGCCGCATCCATTGCAGCTTCGAGTATTTCGAGGCTTTCCTGGGCGACCTTGCGTTCGGAGACGTCGCGCATGACGCTGACGATCAGCCATTCACCCTCGACCTTCACGGCGCGCCGCACGTTTTCCACCGGGACGCTGCGTCCATCAGGCTGGACGACCGAGGTTTGCGTGGTCATCGGCAGCGGCGCCTGGCCGATCAGCTGGGTGTAGTGCTCGCGCAGCTGATCGCCGCTGAACGGCGTGGAAAGACCTGGTGTGATGTCGGTGACACGCAATGTGCGCAGCTTTTCGCGCGATGTCCCGAACAGCCGCGCGCCCGCTTCGTTGACCTCCACATAGGCGAGCGTTCGGGGGTCGATGATGTAGATGGCGTCTACAGCGGCGTTCACTGCAGCCATGACGCGTTGCAGATGATGTTCCTGCTGTTTTCGGCTGCTGATATCGTGCCAGGTGATGAATATCAGCCAGTGGCCGTCCACATTCAGAGCCTGGCGTGTGACGGCCATCGGAACGACCCTGCCGTCAGGGATGACAACGTCGCATTCCTCGGATTGGGCCTGGGGAGAATGCTCGATGAGTTGTTCGTACAAGGCTTGCGCATCACCGCTGGCCGGGCCATCACGCTGGCGCAGGGCCGCGGGGCTGCTCGTGAGCAGTGCCTCCAGCGGCATGCCCATCAGGTCGCAGGCCGCGGGGTTGGCATCCAGGCACCGCATCGTCCGGGCATCCATGACCATGGCCGCGTCGGTGCTCAGGGCCAGGGCGGTGCGCACACGCGCGGCCAGTCCGGCCGCTGGTTCCTGCTTGCGCCGCGCCCTGACGTAGTAAACCGGGCCTTCTGGTGTTTGCGAGCAGGTGGCCGTCAGTTCCAGGACGAGTGCGGCATACGATGTGCCGTCAGGCTTGAGGCCGACAACGACGGGCGAAAGTGGTTGCCCGTCAGCCTGGATGGTTTCCAGAGGGTTGGGTTGCCACAGGGTGTCGGCTGACAGACCGTGCAGATCCTGCACGCCGACCGCTGGCGCCATCAGTGCATTCGCTGCCGGATTGGCATAGGCAATGCAGCCCCCGGCCACCACGAGCAGAGCGTCTGACGAGAGCTGGGCAAGGTTGCGAAAGTCCGTCATGGTGCGCGGCCCGTCGCGGCAGGCCGTTCGTGGCGCCAGTATGGAGGATCATTCCGGCCGGTGCAATGGCGCGAACAGCGGACCGCAGCCTATACTTTGGCCTATGTCTGAAGCCGAACCCTCCAACGGTGCCCAGTCTGTGCCGCAGCGCCTGAAAGTGCTGATCGCTGACGACCACTATCTGGTGCGTGAAGGGCTCAAGCTGGCTTTGCGCCAGATCCAGGACGATATCGAGGTGGTCGAGGCAGAGACTCTGCTCAAGGCTGTCGAGGCCTATCGGGCGAACCCTGACCTGGATCTGGTATTGCTGGATCTGACCATGCCGGGCACCGTGGGTGCGGCGTCGGCGCTGGACGGTTTCGAGCGCGCCTGCCCTGATGCCCGGGTGGTGGTGGTGTCAGCGGCCTACGACATGCACACCGTGCAATCGGCGCTGCGCAAGGGCGCGCTGGGCTTCATTCCCAAGCTGTCAGGCAAGGACGTGCTGATCAGTGCGCTGCGCTTCATTCTGGATGGCGGCATCTATGTGCCGCCAGAGGCTGTGGTGGGCGTGCGTTCCGAGGGGCTGGGCGTGCCGCCGGCGCAGACGGGCATGTCGCGCCAGATCTGGCTGGACGAACCCAAAGGCAAGGGCTGAGCCCCCCTTTGCCTGCACCTCAGGCGAAATGGTCGAACGAGGGGTAGCGCGCGTCCAGCGGCCGGCCGTCGGCATCCCTCAGGCGCAAGCCCGTTTGCGCTTCAATCGTGCCGATGCGCGTGACCGGTGTTGCGGCCTGTGTGGCGGCAGCTTCAACCGCTGGGCGCAAGGCGGCAGGCGCTGTAAATGCCAGCTCATAGTCGTCACCGCCGGCCAGGATGAACTCCAGCCGTCGTTCACCCTGAAATGGTGCGGCCATCAGGCCTGCCGCGCGGGATGCGTCGATCACGGCCCCGACCCTGCTGGCGCGCAGCACGTGGCCCAGGTCCCCCAGCAGGCCGTCACTCACATCAATGGCCGCCGTGGCGATGCCGCGCAGGGCCAGACCCAGCGCCACGCGCGGTGTGGGTGCTTCCATGCGGGCGCGGGTTGCGTCGAACATGTCGCCCGCGATGCAGGCCTGGCCGCGAAAGACCTCCAGGGCCAGCCGCGCGTCGCCCAGCGTGCCGCTGACCCAGATGTCGTCGCCCGGCCGAGCACCGCTGCGCAACAGGGCCTGTCCCGCAGGGACTTCACCGAAGACAGTGATGCAGATGTTCAGCGGTCCCTGGGTGGTATCGCCGCCCACCAGTTCGCAGCCATGGGCATCGGCCAGTGCCAGCAGGCCGCGCGCGAACGGCTCCAGAAAGGCAGTGTCGGCGCGCGGCAGCGACAGCGCCAGTGTGAAGGCCAGCGGCGCCGCGCCGCAGGCGGCCAGGTCGCTCAGGTTGACAGCCAATGCCTTGTGGCCCAGACGCTGTGGGTCTACCGTGGACAGGAAGTGGCGTCCTTCGACCAGCATGTCGCTGGACACGGCCAGCTGCATGCCGGGCGCCGGCGCCAGCAGCGCACAGTCGTCGCCTGCGCCAAGGGCCGCACGTTGCACCGGCCGCGCAAAAAATCGCTGGATCAGTTCGAACTCACCCATGCCGGTGCTCGCCCAGTGTGTCGCCCGACCACCGCAGCGCACGCGATGCAATCGGCGGTCCTATGGTTTCCAGCACGGCGACGGCGGCCAGTACCACCGAGCTGACCACCGCGCCGTCAGCGGGGAACAGGGTGACCGTGGTGTTGACCAGGCCGATGGCCAGGCCGGCCATGGGAATCAGCAGCAGCCCGGTGGTAGCGCTTTGCCGGACCGGCAGGCCCGCGAAGCGGGCGCCCATGCCCACGCCCAGCCACTTCGCCAGTGAGCGGCCGATGACGAAGACGGCCGCCGCCGGTGCGTACTGCACCATTTCTGCGACGTGCAGGTTCGCGCCGGCATAGACGAACAGCGCGATGAAGAACAGCTCGAAAGCCGGGCCGAACTCGATATCTGCCACCAGCTCCTTGCGCTCCAGGCTGCGCACGACAATGCCCAGCACCAGCGGCGCGAACAGGGGCGACAGCTTGAGCATCATGGCCAGGCCCAGCGTCAGCGCCACGGCGCCCACCACCAGGGCCAGCTGGTACTGTGTTGCGGCCTTGGTACGGCGTGCCGCGTAGTGCAGGGCCCAGCCGGCGGCCGCACCCAGCGCTGCCGAGCCGAACAAGCGGTACAGCGGGGCCAGCACCATGGTTGACAGGGGCGCTTCGGACCGGTTGTACAGCAGCGGCAGCAGCGCGGCAAAGGCCAGGAACGCAAACACATTGTTCAAGGCGACCAGGCTCTTGGCCCGTTCGGTCACCGGGCCGCGCGCGCCCAGCTCATGCGACACGTGCAGCAGCACCGCCGGCGAGGACGACACGGCAATCGCGGCAATCACCGCCGCCGCCAGACCGCTGACTCCCACCAGATCGAGGGTGAGGAAAACGATGACAAAAGTCAGCGCGCATTCCGCCAGCGAAATCAGCAGCAGCTGGTGGTCCGCGGCCAGCTTCTTGACATCCAGCGACAGGCCCAGACGGTACAGGATCAGTCCCAGGGCAATGTCGATCACCACGCGGGCGCCGGCCAGGCCTTCATGGCTGACCAGGTGCAACACGTTGGGGCCCGCGACAAACCCCACCAGCATGAAGCCGGTGATGCTGGGCAGCCAGGGCCAGCGGTGTGCCACATAGCCGCCCAGCGCGCCACAGAACAGCAGAAAGCCGAAGAAAAACAGCGCGTTCGCCGCAATGGGCCAGGCAGGCAGGAAGTCCATGGATGGAACGGGCGGGCAGTGAAGACCCGCTGATCATAGCCACGCGGGCATCCAGCCCGCGACCACGGCTACAGCCCGCGGAATTTCTGGGCCGACTGGCGCACCACTTCGGCCAGCAGCCGTTCCTGGCCCTGCCGTTCACGCAACCAGCGCGCATCGTTGTTGCCGGCTTCCACGCTGCTGCGCAGCAGGTGCACACCGGCGCTGGCCCCCAGTTTCTGGATATGCGGGTGTATCCGCGCCATGGTGGCCAGGATGTGGTCGCGAAGCGCCATGTGCTCGCCCGTGGCCGGATCGACGTACACGGCCTCCAGCCCGAAACGACAGGCCTGGAAGCGGTTGTAGGTATAGACGAGGTAGTCGTCCTCGGCGGGCATGAAGGGGTCTTCTTCCAGGAACCACGACGCCAGGGACTGCACGTAGCCGGCCAGTGCCGCCGCACGGCCCACGGTCAGCGGGGTGTCAAACACCCGGATCTCGATGGTGCCGTACTCGGGCTTGGGACGTATGTCCCAGTAGAAGTCCTTCATGCTCTTGACCACGCCGGTGCGGGTCATCTTGTCAAAGTAGGTGCTGAATTCGTCCCAGCCCAGCGCAAACGGCGCGCGGCCCGACAACGGGAACGCAAACACCGAATTGAGTCGGGCCGAATCAAAAGCCGTGTCCTGTGACTGTACGAAGGGGCTGGAGGCCGACAGCGCGATGAAGTGCGGTATGTAGCGGGACATGCGGTGCAGCATGAGCAGCGCCGTGTCCGCATCGGGGCAGCCGATGTGAACATGCTGACCGAAGATGGTGAACTGCTTGGACAGGTAGCCGTACAGCTCGGACAGCTCCCGAAAGCGGGGCTTGTCGTAGATGCGCTGGTCATGCCACATCTGGAACGGATGCGTGCCGCCGCCGGTGACCGCGATGTTGAGCTTGTCGGCGCACTTGACCAGCGCGTCGCGGATCTGGGTGAGCTGGCCCAGCACTTCGGCCGACGAATGGCATACGCCCGTGGAAATCTCGATCATGCTGGAGGTCATCTCGGGTACCACGCTGCCGGGCAGCGGCACCCTGGACATCAGGCGCAGCATGTCTTCCGAATACGGCGCCAGGTCGTAGTCGTTGGTGTTGACCAGTTGCAGCTCCAGCTCGACGCCCAGTGACAGGGCCGCCGACTGGCTGAAGGGTTCAAGTGCCATGTGCTTCTCCGTTGCGTTCGCGCGGCTCGGGAGGGGACGGCGGCGCCAGCCAGGGCTTGATGCTTTCGCCCGAGCGGTACACCGCCACGGTCGCAATCACCGCACCCAGCACCTCCATCAGCAGGATGGCCGGCAGCGCAATGCGCGCGATCATCGGCCCGTTGGCGGGCGACGACACGACAAACTGCGACACCAGCAGCAATGCCACCGAGGACATCGGCGCCATGGCACAACCCACCCACAGGGCTTGTCGCCAGCTGGCGCCACTGCCCGGATTGGCCAGCGCGACGCCGGTGATCTTGGCCAGGGCCCGCACGCCAATCACCGCCAGCACCAGGCCGGCCACGGGTTTGCTCCAGTCGGCCTGCGCCGCCACCACAGACACCAGCACGAACATCAGCGTGGTGAGGATGGATGCCGCCGTGCCCAGCTGGCGCGGCCAGGTCCAGGGCCTGGGGTTGAGCTGCTTGAGCAGCATGCCGCCCAGCAGTGCCGCCAGGGCAGCCGAGCCGCCAAAATGCGCCGCCAGTGTGGTGCCGGCAGCGATCAGCGCCAGCACCATCATGGAGGTGTTCTCGCTGGTCGGGCTCATCACGCGCAGCGCGGTACGCAGGGCCAGGGCCAGCACGGCACCCACCACGATGGACAGGCCCAGCACCACGGCCACGGGATAGAACGTGTCGGACAGCGCTGCGTCGGCCCGGTTGAGCAGCCCGGCCTTGGCACTGCCCCAGGTGAGCGCATACAGCGTGCCCAGCGTGGACAGCACGATGGCCCGCTCCGTGACGGGGCCGGAGGCCCGCGTGTCCATGACCACGCGTGTCAGGACGGCGGGCGAAGCCACGATCGCCACAATCGCCAGGGCCCCGGCCACGGCGGGCCGCACATCCAGCCAGATGAGCACCCAATACACGGCGGCGTAGGTCAGCACGGATTCCAGCACGCTTTGCGCCAGCACCATCGGGTTGTGGCGGAACCAGCGCAGCGGAATGCGCCCGCCGGCTTCAAACAGCACCACGGCCACGCCCAGTTCCAGCAGGAACAGGCTGATGCCCTGCAGCGGCCACGCCGCGCCCGAGAAGCCAGCCAGGCCGGCAAACGCCCCCACGAAGGAATAGCCGACCACTTTGGGCAGGCCTGTGTAACGCTGGGCCAGATGGCCGGCAGCTGCCGCAATGGCCAGCAGCATGGACCACTGGACGGTGGGCAACCCTGCGGACGGCTTGATCCACTCGGCCCAAAAAGCCATCAGTTCATTCATTGTTCGCACCCCCACCACGACTCTAGTGCGCGGCCATTGGCGCACGTGTAGGACTGCGGCCCAATCAGAGAGAAGCCAGGGGTATTTTTTCGGCGCGCGGGTCGGCGCTGTTGTGGGTTTCCAGTGCAGCGATCAGTGCGCCGAGGTCCTCGTTCAGCCGCACCAGGGTGGCCGCGTCCAGCTGAGCCAGAGCGGCTGGCAGTACGCCGGAGAAAGGACCGGGTACACGGGCGAGCAGTTCCTGGCCGGCGGGCAACAAGTGCAATTGCACGGCACGACGGTCTTCGTCGCTGCGCACGGCTTCCACGAGGGCGCGCTCCACCAGAAGGCGCACCAGGTTGCTGGCGGTGGACTGGTGAATGTCCATGGCGACAGCCAATGCAGACACCCGTATGCCCGGTTGTTGTTGCACCACGCTGAGCGCCCACACCTGCGCGCCACCGATGCCTGCCTGCTTCTCTACTTGCTGGAAATGGGTCTTGACGGCATTGAACACCACGCGAAAACGGCGCAACGCCTGCTTTTCTGTGCCACTGTGGGATGCAGCCGTGTCCGAGGGCGGGGTGTCGAGGGGGGCAGCAACGGATGGCATACACACGAATCATAGGCGGTCCTTGGAATGGCGGCCATGAGATGCATGGGCCAGCGTGAGCGCCACACAACGGAATGTGCATGGCGTCAAAAAAAGGAGCCCCGGGCCGGGGCTCAAATGCTCGGATTCGCTGCCCTGATCAAGCAGTTGCGAGCCTGAAATGAGATTTGATTATATTTGTATCAATGTTTTAAGCAAGCCAGAATTGCCATTCCGCACCCGGGTCGAGGGTTAACGCTGAGGGCGCGGTACGACAAAGCTGGCGGGGCGTTGCCGCAGCCGTGCCCAGATCGCGGAGCGGATGCGCCGGCGGTCCACGCCGCTGACACTGTTGGCACGCAATGCCAGCTGGAAAGCAAAAAAGAAGCTGACTGTGAGGTTGAGCACGCCGATCAGCGGAATCGCCGCCACGCACCACCACAGCGCGGGCATGCGCAGTGCTTCCAGGCCGTAACTGGCGGCGGCGGCGGCCAGCTGGCCGGTGGACAGGGTGACGTGACGGGCCTCCAGCCCCAGGCCGATGAAAGCCAGCACCGGTGGCAGCAAGCCCAGCATGAAACCCAGCGAGATGTTGGACGCGAAGCCCGAGATGTGCTCGCGCATGAACTGCGCCCATCGGTCGGCGCGCTCCGTGCCCAGCACGGCAGTGATGCGCGGGTTGTAGCGCAAGGCTGAATCGAGCCGATGCAGCACAAACCAGTTTTCCGTCCACCCCGCAATCAGGCTGGACGTGAAGAGCAGCACTCCGGTGAAGGCGGCGAACAGCAGGGTGCCGGGTGAAAGCAGGCTCAGCGAATGAAATACGTAGTCGGCCTCGCTGCGGCTGATCATGTTGTGGCCGCCCGCCAGGTAAAAGCCGAAACTGATGAGCAGCACGCACGGCGTGACCATGCCCACATTGCCCACCACGGCCGCAACCTGCGAGCGCACCAGATGGGTCACTTCGTCGACAAAATCCTCAACGGCGTCGCTGCGGCTCAGGTCCTTGAGCTTGGCAGCCATGGCCGGTGCCGTCATGGCGGGTTGCTTGGTCGCCAGCGTCCAGTGCAAGAGCTGGATCAGCACGAAGCTGGCCGAATACATGGCGCCAGCCCAGAACCCGCCCCAGAACGCGGCCAGGCCCAGCGCACCCAGGCCGAACTTGGCCGTCGTGGTCAACGCCGTGACGGCTCCGCCGCCGGCGGCCTTGGCCAGCATGCTGCGGTATTCCGCTGGCGTGCGGGTGATGTAGTGCTCGCCAGTTTCGGCGCTGCGCTCAGCCAGCTTGGCCGCGAGCAGCGACGAGTTGGACGCGAACAGCACGCGCAGGCTGCGCCGGTCCTCGCTGGTGGTGGCCAGGCGCGACAACAGCCGTGCAGCAGCAGTCAGCGGTGTGCCCGACAGCAGGCAGTCCATGAGTTCGCGCACGCGCAGAACGCGTTCGCGCAGCTGTCGCAGCATGAACACCAGCCCTACCGATATGCCGTGCTCTTCCAGGTGCGCATACACACTGTTGGCCGCCTGGCGGCAGGCGTCCAGGCGCTCTCGCAGGCGGGTGGCGGCGGCCTCTACTTCCCGGGGCTCCCGGGGGGTGGCTACAAAGGCGGCGCGCAGGGCCTCGACATCGGCGGCCAGGTCGTGAAAGGGCTGCGTCTGCCTTGCTGGCGCGCTCATGCGCTGGCGCAGCTCTGCCGCGAAGCCGGTGGCGCGGATCTGGCCGGCACAGTAGTTGATGGCCTCCAGCAGCTCCCGCTGCCACAGTGTCAGGCCGGGAACGGTGCTGGGGGCGGTGAGCAGCGCGGCCAGCCGGCGCAGCGTCACGTCGTCCAGCGCGGCCAGCCACTGGGCATCAAAGCTGCCGCCCACCGCCAGGCTGAACAGCTCAGAGGCGTCGTTGGTCTCGGGCGTGCCGGGCAGCAGCTTGTGGCGCAGGCGCGCGGCCAGTTCGCTCATGAAGGCGGTGCGCGGCGCAAAACCGAAATCGGCCAGCAGGGTGGAAGCGTCCACCGTACCGGTCAGGGCCTGCCACCATTGCTGCAGCTTGTGCTGCACATCGGGGCGGGCCTGCACCGCGTCCAGAAACAGCGTCACACGGCTGGCCGCTGCCTGGGGCGAGGCGCGGTCCCCACGCACCCAGTCCAGCATGGCTATCAGCCACAGGTGGCGTTGCGCCAGTGCAGCCTGTGGGTCCAGCGTCTCCAGCAGGCGGGTCAGGCTGGCGCCTGCGCCGGCATGCGTGCTCAATGAAGCACCCGTGACGACCCGCCCCCGGCGTCCAGCACGAAGGCGGGGATGGAAACCTCGAACCGCTCGGCATCCTCTGCCACGCAGAAATAGATGCCGCGCATGGTGCCGGTGGCGGTGCGCAGCCGGCAGCCGCTGGTGTACTGGAACGACTCCCCCGGCTGCAGCAAGGGCTGTTGGCCCACCACGCCAAGGCCCTTGACCTCTTCGGTCTGGCCTTGTGCATTGCCGATGATCCAGTGCCGGGAAATCAGCTGGGCCGGGATGTCGCCGGTGTTGGTAACGGTGATCGTGTAGGCAAAGCTGTACAGATCCTGCTCGGGCACGGACTGGTCCGGCAAGTACTGGGGCTCGACGTCCACCTTGAACTGGTAGTTGGGCATGAGGCGGCAATGGTAGCAAGCAGCGGCGATTCCGGGGTGCTGCGACAATCCGGACATGAGCAAGCCTGCCCCCACCTACCGCATCGCCCCCTCCATCCTGTCTGCCGATTTCGCCCGTCTGGGTGACGAGGTGAAGAACGTCATCGCAGCCGGTGCCGACTGGATCCATTTCGACGTGATGGACAACCATTACGTCCCCAACCTGACTTTTGGCCCCATGATCTGCCAGGCCCTGAAGCCGCACGCCAAAACGGCGGCCGGTGTGGCCGTGCCGGTGGACGTGCACCTGATGGTGCAGCCCGTGGACGCGCTGGCCGCAGCCTTTGCCGATGCCGGGGCCGACTACATCAGCTTCCACCCCGATGCTTCGGCACACGTGCACCGCAGCATCCAGGCCATCAAGTCCAGGGGCTGCAAGGCCGGGCTGGTATTCAACCCGGCTGCGTCCATGGATGTACTGGACTGGGTGATCGACGACCTGGACCTGATCCTGATCATGAGCGTGAACCCGGGCTTCGGCGGCCAGAGCTTCATTGATTCGGCGCTGCGCAAGATCGAAGCCGCGCGCAAGCGCATTGACGCCTGCGGCCGCGACATCCGCCTGGAGGTGGACGGCGGCATCAAGACCGACAATATTCGCCGGGTGGCTGATGCAGGCGCGGATACGTTTGTGGCCGGCAGCGCCATCTTTGGCAAGCCGGACTACAAGGGTGTGGTGGATGCCATGCGTGTGGCGCTGGCCGGGTGAGCCGGCCTGCGCCGCAGGCACAATGCCCGCGCCTGCATCACAGTTTCTTGATCTGAACAGCCATGTTTATCCCCTTAACCACCAGCCTGGTGACTGCGAACATAGTTCACAACTCCGATCTCGAATTCTCCCTCGAGAGGACGTTAAAGGGGCTTGACGCATCCTCGCCGCAAAGTTCGCAAAAACGCACGCGAACACAGGTGTAGACCGCACCATGACGCGGTCAAAGTTCACAAAATCGTGGACGCCTCATAAGGCGACCTGGATTGTCGACATGCCGAAAGGGACAAGTGTTCAGGGGGCAATAAACGTCTACAGGCTGCTTTGGGGACTATCCAACCAAGAGCATGCCGTAAAAATGGTGTTGGGCTCAGACAAGGCTAACGCGAAGGGCATTGAGTCGAATGCCAAGATACTGGCAACTACGATCTTTCCGCTCTTGTCGCCACGCCAAATTCTGGAGCGGCACACGATTTTTGGGTACTTCTCTCGATTGCTAGACGAGCGAGTCGCCGATGCTTGGGCTGTGGCTCTTATCGATCTGCACGGCCGGGCGGGAAATTTCAGGCAATACTTGCCTGCACAAGGCATGCGCTTGTTTAAGCCAGAGATGTGGTTCTGTGCCGACTGCCGCCAGAACGATCAAAGAGACTTCGGTTTTTCGACGTGGCGATACATCCATCAGCTTCACGGCCTTGCTTGGTGCCCAACTCATGGGCGACCTCTACTGGCCTTTTGCAGAAACTGTAAGTCTCATTTTGACCCGGTGACTTCCGGTCGATTGCCTGGCGAGCCTTGCCGGCGTTGCGGGGGGCTGGATCCCGTAGCCGAAAGCAGCAATTCAGTGGGATCATCACAGTTGGCGACCGACATTGCGTCACTGATCGACGGTTCGCTGCCAATTCTGCGGCCGAAAAACTTTGCTGTATTCGTTCGCGGGTTTGTCGCAGGCGTTGGAGGAGTTCAACCGGCGATTCAGGCAATCCAGGAAGAACTACATAAGACTTGGGGCACACGCCAACCGTTCAACCTCGACGCAAATTGCATCGAGGCCGAACTTCGACTGTTGAGGGATGCTTCTTATGGCTTGTCTCGGATGGTTCTGTATGGCGCGCTTAATCGAATGGCGCCGGCAGTTCAACATGCTGTTGATTCGAATTCTGCGGTGCTGGACGATTGTCTAGCGAAGCACAATTTGCCGTTGGGCTTGGCGAGTGGACTCCAAGATTTCCGGTTGATTAGCGAACTAGCACCACTTACCGGTGTTTCTGCAAGTCGGATTCGAGCGGCAATTGCCGATTTACCTGAATCGTTGCAGCTGAAGGTGACTTCGGCAAATCGCCGCCGAATCGTGCCAGCAGAGCTCAGCGCAGGCCGGTCCTTGAAAGAGGCTCAACTTCGCCAAAAGCATCGCAACAAAATCTTGTGGGCAATAAGTTACCTACCGAGTATTACAAGGACTCTGCTCTGGCAGAGGCTTCCAGTACCAATGATGTGGCTGCGAAAGTACGACGTCGCTTGGCTGGAATCGATCCTGCCTCAAAAAATTGTCCGAGGAACCGAGCGCTTCGGTGCATCCTATTTGAACAAGCTCTCTTGAGTAGTCCTCATTAGTCCAGTTTGCGCGTAGATTGATGGATAGTTTTGTCTGAGCCAACGAATATCGGGCTCGTCTCGTACGGACCTCTCTGGCGTGTAAGTTTCACCGCGATGTATTCGCTCCAAAATCTCTGTTAGCCGCTTTGCCTCGCGTCGCTGACGCCATTCTTCGCGCAAACCCGGATCCATTTCAAGCCAGCGGACCAAGTCGCTCCGGCTGCAGTTCAGATGATGGATGGCGTCTGCATAAGTCGGTGACGTTGCCAGAGCCAGGCGGACCTTCTGCGGCGCCCGGCGTGGGTTGCCGTGCATCCAAAGCCCTGCTTGTCCATCCCTATCGATGCTACGCCCCGTGCAGGCGCAAGTGAACGCGTATTCAGCTTCGACTCTGTTCTCCCACTCCAAGGCTGACCACAACACGATCCAGCGTGCAGCGTTGCTGTGATGATGGCGCCAGAGGTGTCCGGCAATCCACCGCCCGTCCGCCAAGCTGGCCAAGCCACTGCCCACCGTGCGGCACATCTGACCCATAGGTGAATTGCGAAACCAGATCTCCAGCCGTCGATGTTCGATCCTCTTCAGTGAATGTGCGACGCCAATCTCCACCATACGCTGCAGAATTGCGTCGGTGAGGTGTTCGGCCCGCGTCGTAGTGAAACTCTTTGCAATACGTCCTATCGCGGCGCAGATCAGCCCGGCCTTGACGTCGCAACGAATGGTCTTGGCAGAATCCAGACCTTGGTCGGGAGTGAGAAACCGCTTGCCCGATATCCTGACGTGCGCCAGACGTTCACCATGCAATGCGCAGCAGCAGGCGCCCGGCAATTGATGGTCGATATGCCACAACGGCCGGCCCAAGACCGATTGGTCATCCGTCATACACGCAGTGCACAATCGAAGTGGGTGGTCGATGGGGTATGACCGGGAACACTGCAGCGCGGCCCGAATCCAGAACGGCGCGCACCTTGTGGACAGGGCCAGAATCCTGTCTTGCTGAAGACGCGGGAAAAATGGCAAATACGCTCCTGCAACTGTGTGAAAGCGCAGCAGGTATTCCAAGGAACCTAGATGGGCCAATGCCATGAGGTTACTCGGCACGTCGAGCTGGCGAGACGCATGAGGTACCCCGAGCAACGCCTGAGACGTTCGCGCGGAGCTCAGGTTGCAACTGAGCTGGTGCGCATGGGCGCACCAGCCGTAGATCGACTCGCCGATTTCCAGGTTGGGGAGTACGGCAAGAACGCGCATTTCAGCTTTCCCTTTTGCGGCCGCGCTTCTCATGCGCAAAGGGAGATCCCGATATGAGTTGGGAAAGCATGTCGTCGCTTGCGCCCAACATGCGAAGATCATCAGGAGAAAGCCCTTCCAGGGCACGAAGACGGCGCTGAAGGGAATTCGTTAGTCGCGTTTGCTGGGCCTTGTACCGCCCGAGCATGCTCGAAACGACATCGGCCGTGTTCCTCGTCATAGTCTTTGGTGTTTGTGTCTCCCAGTCTCCGGCTGCGGGCTGAGTGACCGAAGGGAGGTCGGCATAGTCCTGCAGACGCCTACAGTAGCTGTCGGCAATCTGCTTCAGCTCTTGATATCGCGGCGACTGTAGGGCTTCGCAGAAATCGGGTGGCGTCAGAATGGCCTGTCGTCCACCTCTGCGCAAAGCAGAGCGCATGGCCTCTGTCTGGAATGCTTCAAGCAGGCCAGGAAAGCCGCCACTGGCCTCGTTCTCGCGTATTGTGCGCGACGGTGTTTCGATCGCACACTTTTCCACCAAGTTGAATTTCCGCATCTCGGGGACGAACTCTTCACTCCACCATATATCCCGACTGGACGCGGGCGGGAAATCAAAGGTTCCTCCAACGGAAAACCGACGCATGACCTGAGAGAAAGACTTGAGGTGTTCGAACGCAACAGGGTTACCCAGTAACAACACTGAGATGCCCAAATTCATAAGTCCCAGGTAGAAGAGGACGAACTCAAGCTGCCATGGGCTCTCCAGAAAATTGCGGCTCTGCTTTTCGTCTATTACTAGTAAAGCCACACGATGCACGCACAGCAGTTTGCAAACAGTGACAAGCAGCGTATCGATGTTCGAAACCTTTTCGT
>CAZUJD010000008.1:0-18736 GCA_964620025.1 uncultured Ramlibacter sp.
GTGCAGGACCTCCTTGGCAAAACTGGGAAACTGGCTCAGGAAAACGGCACCAAAGAACCACATCCAGCTGATACCCAGCAGCGAACGGAACACCACCACGTTCCCGTGCGCGAGCTTGAGGTTGCGAACGGTTTCAGTGAACGGATTCCAGTTGATGGTCAGGCTGGGGTCGGTGGCTGGCGACGCCGGAATGTAGTGCGACACCACACGGCCCAGCACAGCAGCGCCCACGCAGGCAAAGCCCACGTGATGGGCGCCGATCTCGGGAGACCACCCGCCACGTTGCCCAGCAAAATGGCCACGAAGGTGCCCATCTCGACCATGCCGTTGCCGCCGGTCAGCTCGCGCTCGCTCAGGTGGTGCGGCAGGTAGGCGAATTTGACCGGACCGAACAGTGTGGAATGCAGGCCCATCAGGAACGTGCAACCCAGCAGGACGGGAATGTTGGCGCTGAAAAAGCCCCAGGCAGCCAGCGCCATGATCACGATTTCCAGCCGCTTGACGAAGATGATCAGCGTGCGCTTGTCGTACTTGTCGGCCAGCTGGCCACTGGTGGCGCTGAACAGCAGGAACGGCAGGATGAACAGCGCCCCGATCACCAGCCCCGCCATGGCCGGCGGCAGCCAGCTGACCTGCAGCTGGTAGGTCACCATGACGGTGAACGCAAACTTGAACAGGTTGTCGTTGGCCGCGCCGGAGAACTGCGTCCAGAAGAACGGCGCGAAGCGGCGCTGTTTGAGCAGCGCGAACTGGTTGGGGTGACTGTCGGTTGTCATGCTGATCTCCTCTGCTGCCGGTTATGCGTTACCCAGGCTTTTGGCCGTTGGAACTTTGGTTTTGTCTTGTGCTGCGAAATTCTGCCCGGATTTGACCGCCCCCTTCTGTTCTGCAAGCGGGGGCAACGCGCTCAGGCTGCGTTCGATTGCAGACGGATGGGGCATCGATGCGGGTTCCGGCAAGACAGGCGCAGTGTGATGTCCTGACTTCCGGAAAGCCTCCAATATCAATACAGTGCAAGCGTTCCATACAAAAAGTATCTGATTTCAATACCCGCCATGAGTACCACCGCTGATCTGGTCCTGACCCTCAAAAAAGAACTGAAGTCCGCCCAGATGACCTATGCCGACCTGGCGCGGGCTCTGGGCATGGCGGAAAGCAGCGTCAAGCGCATGCTGGCCCGGGGCGACATGCCGCTGTCACGCATAGACGCCATTTGCCGCGCACTGAAGCTGGATTTCGCCGAACTGGCCCGGCGCGTGGCAGACGCCCAGCCCCTCCTCAAGGAGCTGACGCAGGAGCAGGAAAAGGCCGTGGTGGCCGACAAGAAGCTGCTGCTGTGCGCGATCTGCGTGCTCAGCCAGTGGACGCTGGAACAGATCACCACCGCCTATCGCCTGAGCGAGGCCGAATGCATCAAGTACCTGGCACAGCTGGACCGCATCGGCATCATCGAGCTTCGGCCGCTGAACCGCTACCGGCTCAAGCTGGCCAAGACCTTCCGCTGGCGGCCACACGGGCCGGTGATGAACTACTTTCGCGAGAACGCCCTGCTCGACTACTTCTCGGGCGGTTTCGACGGGGCGGGCGAAGGCGTGCTGCTGGTGCATGGTTCGGTCAGCCGGGCGCTGGCGCCCAGTTTTTTGGAACGCATGCAGCGCGTGGCCCAAGACTTCGCCCAGCAGCACCAGGCCGACCAGAAGCTGGCCGACAAGGACCGCGAAGGCTACACGCTGCTGCTGGCGATGCGCAGCTGGGAGTTCGAGGCGTTCGCCGCCTTGCGGCGTTGACCTTGCCGGCCCCACAGCGGCTGAGCCGGCCTTCAGGTAAAGCACGGTAAAGCTGTCTTCGCAACGCGGACGGCCTGCGTTAGGCTGTATGCCGCCATGAAAAGCCTGCCCCAAGCCCTTGCCCTGTGCCTCGCGCTGGCCAGCGTCCTGCCCGCCTGCGCAGAAACCCCGCCCGACACATCGGCCTGGCGCGCGCTGTCCCGGTTCGGGTATGGCCCCTTGCCTGCGACCGGGCCGGCCACGGCGGGCCCGGCCTGGGCGCTGGAGCAACTGGACCAGGCCAGGGCCGCCGCCCGCAGACCGGCCACGATACCCGCCGCTCTGGCCGGCTTCAACGCCCCTTTGACGCAACTGTATGCACAGTTTCGCGAAGAACGCGCCGTGCAGCGCCAGGTCCGCGAAGGCGATACGGCCGCACAGGCCACGCCGCTGACCTATTTCAGCCGCAACGTGTCGCGCCAGGCAGCAGCCTGGCGGTTGGCGGCCTGCAGCCGCACCGATGTGGAAAACCCCCTGCTCGCGCGCATGACCGAGTTCTGGTTCAACCACCTGAACGTCTTTGTGGGCAAAGGCGCCGTGCGGCCCTTCACCGGGCACTATGTCATCAATGCCATCCGGCCGCATGCGCTGGGCCGGTTCGAAGACCTGCTGCTGGCCAGTGCCCGCCATCCGGCCATGCTGCTGTACCTGGACCAGGCGCAAAGCGTGGCGGACGGCGCCCCCGCGGGCCGCGGCCTGAACGAAAACTACGCCCGTGAGCTGCTGGAACTTCACACGCTGGGCGTCCACGGCGGCTATACCCAGGCCGATGTGCGCGAGCTGGCGCGCATCCTCACCGGCTGGACGGTGGACCCCCGCAGCGACAGCGGCTTTCGCTTTGTGCCACGCCTGCACGACGGCGGCAGCAAGACCCTGCTGGGTCAGCGTTTTGACCCTGCCGGCGAGCAGGAAGGCGAGGCTGCCATCCGTCTGCTGGCGCGCCACCCTGCCACGGCGCAACGCATCAGCCTGCGCCTGGCGCAATGGTTTGTGGCCGACCAGCCGCCGCCCGAGCTGGTGCAGCGGCTGGCACAACGCTACAGCGCCACGCAGGGCGACATGGCGGCCGTGATGCGTACCCTGATCGAATCGACGCAGACCTGGGACAGCCGCCACCGTCTGTTCAAAACTCCGCTGGACTACGCCTGCTCGGTGCTGGCGGCCACTGGCGGGCTGCCGGCCGAAGGCATGGACGAGCGCGAACTGAACCAGGCGCTGGGCTTTCTGGCCAGCGCCGGCCAGCCACTGCACGGATGGCAGACGCCTGACGGCTACAAGACCGACGCCGCCACCTGGCTGTCGCCCGAGGCGCTGTCCCGCCGTGCCGACTATGCCTTCGCCGTGGGCCGGCGGCTGGACGACGGCGCCGCCCTGGCCGCCTGGCTCGCGCCCGCCACCCGTGCCCGCATTGCGCAGGAGCCGGCCCGCCTGCAGGCCGGGCTGGCGCTGGCCAGCCCTGACTTCATGTACAAGTAGGCAGTGTCCGGCATGAAGACGCACCACCCCTTGCAACGCCGCCAGGTGCTGGCCCTGTCATGGGCCGCACTGTTGGGTGGCACTGCACCGCCTCTGGCGCACGCGCAGGACCCGTCGCCCGCCCGGCTGGTCCTCGTGTTCCTGCGCGGCGCCTATGACGGCCTGTCAGCCTTTGTGCCGCATGCCGATGCGCACTACACCCAGCTGCGCCGCGCCATCGCCATCCCGGCGCCAGATGGCACGGCGCAAACCGCCCTCCGGCTGGACAACACCTTTGCGCTGCACCCGGCACTGGCACCGCTGCTGCCGTTGTGGCAGCAGGGTGTGATGACCTTTGTCCCGGCCAGCGGCCTGCCGGGCGCCGTGCGTTCCCACTTTGAGGCGCAGCACTACTGGGAAATCGGCCAGCCTGGCAAGAACAGCGCTGGCACCGGCTGGCTCAACACGCTGGCCGGCGCCGGCGCCGCGCCCCATGCGTTGGGCGTGGGCGAGGCCAACCCCGAAATCCTGCGCGGCACCGCCCCTGTGAAACTGGTCGCGCGCGGCCAGGCCGCCACGCGCACCGGCGTTCTGGCCCATGACCGCACCCGTCAGGCGCTGATGGATCTCTACGCGGGCTCCGGTACCCTGGGCGACATGTTCCAGCAGGGCGCGGGCAGCCGCATGGACACGGCCCGCACGCTGGAGCAGGCAGCGATGATGGCCGCCCCCGAGATGCAGGCGGCCGACAACGGCGCAGGCAATGTGGCCGGCCTGCGGCTGGATGTCCAGCATCTGGCCACACTGATGCGCCAGGACCGGTCGCTGCGGGTGGGCTTTCTGTCCGCAGGCGGCTGGGACACGCATGCCAATCAGGGCGGTGTGTCGGGCACGCTGGCCAACAACCTGGGCAACCTGGCGCAGGCCCTGGTGGCGCTGCGAGCGGCGTTCTCGCAACCCGGTGACGTGATCGCCGTGGTCAGCGAGTTCGGACGTACCGCGGCAGAAAACGGCAGCCGCGGCACCGACCACGGCCACGGCAACGCCATGATGCTGATCGGCAACCGCCTGGCCGGCGGCCGCTGGCATGGTGGCTGGGAAGGGCTGGCGCCGGGCCAGTTGAATGAGGGACGCGACCTGCCGGTGCTCAATGACTTCCGCGCCGTGCTGTCGGTGGTGCTGCGCGGTACGCAGGGCGTGGATGACGCACAACTGGCCGCGCTGTTCCCGGGCAACCCGTTTGCCGGTGCGGCGCTCATGACCGGCAACAACCGCTTATTGAAGGACCTGTTGCGCACCTGATCGCGGCACCGCCCCTTAGAATGCCAACCATGCAGGAGAGCGGGCGGCACCAGCCACCCCACCGAAGGCGCAAACTCCCATACACGCTCAGGTTGTCGTACTGCATGCACTGAAAAGCCGTCTGGAGAGCAGCCCCCACGGGGCTCACCGAAGGAGCAAGCCGCGCGGAACGTACCGCACGGTGAATCTCTCAGGTACCAAGGACAGGGGGAGCGGCACCATTCATCAAGGTGTTCGCCATGCGAGTGATCGTTCTTGGCGCCGGGCTGCTCGGCGTCTCTTCCGCCTATTTCCTCCAACAACTCGGCCACGAGGTAACCGTCATTGACCGCCAGGCCACGCCCGGCGCGGAGACCAGCTTTGCCAATGGCGGGCAGATCTCCGTCAGCCATGCCGAGCCCTGGGCCAACCCGGGCGCACCACTCAAGCTGCTGCAGTGGCTGGGCAAGGAAGATGCGCCACTGCTGTTTCGCCTGCGCGCCGATGCCCGCCAGTGGCTGTGGGGCCTGCAGTTCCTGCGGGAGTGCACTCCGGCACGCACGCGGCACAACATCCGCCAGATCGTCAACCTGGGCACGTACAGCCGCGCTGTGCTTCAGCAACTGCGTCGCGAAGCCGGCCTGCAGTACAGCCAGCGTACCCAGGGCATCCTGCATTTCTATACCAGTGCCAGGGAGTTCGACGCGGCACTGGAGCCCGCCGCGCAGATGCGCGCGCTGGGCTGCGAACGCCAGGTGGTCAGCGCCGACGAAGCCGTGAGGCTGGAACCCGCCCTGCGCCACATCCGTCCCCTTTTGGCCGGCGCCACGTACACGGCAGAAGATGAATCGGGCGACGCCAATGCGTTTGCGCGCAGCCTGGCCGGACGCTGCGAGGCCGCGGGCGTGAAATTCCTGATGGGCCACCACATCACCGCGCTGCGTGAAGCGGGCGGCCAGATCGACCATGTGGAGCTGACCGACACCGAAGGCCGCTACCAGCGCGCGAAGGCCGATGCCTATGTACTGGCCATGGGCGCGTTCAGCCCGCTGCTGGCTGCGCCGCTGGGCGTGCACCTGCCGATCTACCCGGCCAAGGGGTATTCGGTGACGATGCCCGTCAAGGACGCCGCGATGGCACACCAGGTCAGCCTGACGGACGACGAATTCAAACTGGTGTTCTCGCGCCTGACAGGCGAGCAGGGGGACAGGTTGCGCATTGCCGGCACTGCCGAGCTGAACGGCTACAACCGTGACCTGAACCGTGTGCGCTGTGAGGCCATCGTGCGGCGCGTGGAGCAGCTGTTTCCTGGCGCGGGCGATACGTCGCAGGCACAGTTCTGGAGCGGGCTGCGTCCGGCCACACCCAGCAACGTGCCCGTCATTGGACAAAGCAGACTGCCCAACCTCTACCTGAACACCGGCCACGGCACGCTGGGCTGGACGCACGCCTGCGGTTCCGGAAAGTCGATCGCACGCATCGTCACCGGGCTGGCCCCCGAGCTGGACTTCGCCTTTGCCGGCGGGTCAAAACACGCTGTTGGGCACAGAGTCCAGCACGCTTGACGGCGTGCCATTGCGGCTTTCGTCATAGCCGCTGAACATGTCCTGCAGGGTGTGGCTCTCGGTCTGGCGGGCCAGTTCCGCGCGCGGGTCGGGACGCAACAGCACGTTGCGGAACTCCGCGCGCAGCAGGTTGCCGGTGCGGATCCAGTAGTCTGCGCGCTGGATCTGGCGGGCCCGTTTTTCCGGCGAGAGCGCGGTGGCCGCCAGCCGGTCGTCGGAGTGCAGGGGCAGCACCATCCAGCCACCGGGGCCGTGCTGAGCGTCAAAGTGCTTCCACAGCATGTTGTGGCTGCCGGCGATGCGCTGTGCCAGTTCGCGGTGGCGCGGGCTGGCCGCGTAGTACCAGGCAAACAGCGGATGCCAGGCCGGATCGAGCCCGATCAGGTGCAGCTCCCAGAACTGCGCCAGCTCCTGCATCACGCGCAGCATCAGCACCGGGGCCTTCCAGCCGCTCAGGGCCTGGGTGATCTCCTGGGGGCTCAGGCGCAATGCCGGGTTGCGCTGGCCGCGCACGCCCCCGATGGCCAGGCAGCGCTTGCCCTGCACACGAAAGCAGCTCAGGGCCACCGCCGCCACGTCCACTGGCTGGCTGACGTGGACCTCCGCGGCGCGGTGCAGCGCCAGCGTCAGAAGCAGTTCGCCTTCGGGGCTGTGCGCAGGCGCGCGCTGCAGTTGCAACCGCATCGACGTGTAGCCGCGCGGCGGCTGCAGATTGGCCAGCACCACCGGCTGGCCGCTGGCAAGCTGGCGTTGTGCTGCGGGCTGCAGGGCTCCGTCCAGCCAGTCGGCATGGTCGGTCAGCTGCACCACGCGGTCCTGCACGGACTGACCGCGGTGCACATAGGGCCGCACGGCCCGCAGGAATTCGGCGGGCAGGTCGTTGACCAGTCCGCGCGCCTGCAGCTCGGCCACCACGGTCATCCAGCGACGCAGCGCCGACGGGTAGCGCAGCAGCGCCCAGGCCATGCGGGCGGCCAGCCGCAGCCGCGTGGCTCCCCCGGGCGTGCTGCCCAGGGCCCAGCCGATGCCCTGCCAGATGCCGGGGGTCTTCATGCGCCCGGACCGCCGGTGAACACGGTCAACACCCCGGTGTAGCCATACAGGTGATGCCGCGCAATCTCGCCACCGGCAAAAAACCCGACCAGCGGCACATCGCCCAGGGCACGCCGCACGATCTGCATTTCGGCACTGGGGCCGCCAAAGTGCGGGCCGCCGCGCCCGGCGCAACTGACATACACGGCCCCGGCTATGCGGCGCGCCGGATTGGGTGCGGCCTGTGCCTCGGGCGCGGCCAGCGCCGCTGCCATGGGCAGGCTCATTTCCTCGGGCTCCAGTTCTTCGCGGATTTCGGCGCAGATGCGGATCAGGTCAGCCCGCGCCGCCTGCGCATTGCGCTGGCAGAACGCCATGCGCATGCCGGCGCTGACCTGGCTGGCGACGGCAATACCGCGTCGCGTCGGGTCCAGCCCGATGATGTGGCGCACCAGGGTGTCCACACCAAAATTGCCGGTGCGCGACACCATGTCGCCCAGCACATCACCCCTCACCAGGTCGGCCGGCTCGGTCAGCCCCACCAGCGTGGCGCGTACGGCCATCATGGCCGCCTGGGGCTCGTCCAGCGTGATGGCCAGGTCGCGCAACAGCACATCGAGCGCGGGCTCACCATCCAGCCGGATGATGACATTGCCCTCGGCTGCCGTGACCTCGTGCACGGGCGACACTGGCAGGCAACCCTGCGTCACGCGGGACACCAGGGCCACGCCCTCGCCAAACGCCACACCGGACAGGCCGCCACTGAACACGCCGCTGGCAGCGCCCTGGCCCTTGATGTTGCCATTGCCACCAACCGCAAACTGGACGGATTCCCCTCGGCTGGACGCCAGGCCGCCAAACAGGTAACCAGTGGCCGTGCGCTGTGCCAGCTCGGTGATCAGGTCCGCCACATCAGGAGTGCGGGCGTCGGCATGGATCAGGGCCGTGTGCGGCTCAAACCCCATACCGGGGCCGGCACCCAGCGGCGCCACGCCGGAAAACACACGGTACTGGTCAGCCGGCAGCTCGCACAGCATGACTGTCAAAGCCGGTTCGTCAAAGTATTCGACATTGCTGGCGGCAATGCCCACCCCCACGGTGCCGGCCCAGTCCGTTACCTCGGGCAGCTCGGCGCTCAGGTGTTCCAGGATGTCCTGGGCCTGGGTAGCGTAGTGGTCGGTGATGTACAGCAGGCCCAGCGTGGGTGCGCTGGCGTAGTCGCGCAGCGCCATCTGGGCCTTGAGCTGGGCCAGTACCAGCCCGGCCGCCATCGGCCATTGCGGATGGGTGGCGTGGCCGCAGGGGAACAGCTTCATGGTGCGGCGCCCTCAGCGGGTGCGGCGGGTGGTCTTGCGGGTCACGGCCTTCCTGGCGCCCGCCTGGGCCACGCCCGTTGCCACCCCGGAAGCTGCCTTGAACGCCTCCTTGGCCAGGCCGGTCGCCATGTTTTTGGTGGTATCCACCGCCGTCTGCCTGGCGGCGTCCTTCATGGCATTGGCAGCGATCTGCTGGAACTGCTGAGTGAGGGATCCCCACCACTGCAGCGGGTCCACTACACCGGCCGGATCGGCTTTGCTGGCGGTCTTTGATGCCGGCTTGCCGGCAGCCTTGCGCCGCGCGGCGCCAGCTACACCCGACACCGTGCCGGCAGCGGTCGCGGCGGTCTCGGCCGCCTTCTGCACACCACTGACCACCGTATCCGCAGCCTTGAGCTTGAGCGCATTGGCCACATCACCCATGTTGAAGTTCATGCCCTTGAGCGTGGCCAGGGTCATCTTCTGCACTTCCAGTGCCTGGATGGTGGCGCCGAGCGCCTTGGAGTTCTGGTCCAGCCAGAAATGCACGGCCTTGAGTTCTTCGAGCCGCTTGTCCAGCTCTTCCACATTCAGCGTCGGGGCCACCCAGTTGGCCAGGTTGGGCATCTGGGGGATGGTCTGCGAGGCGCCTTTGGCCAGGTTCTGCAGGAAATCGAAGCCGGGCACGAATTTGCCGAAACCGAAGTTGGTGTTGTCGCTCATGGCCGCTCCGCAGGGTAGTGTTGGCTACAGCTTACCCCAACGTCCGGCAACGGCACAGGGTGCAGGCTCAGTGTTTGTGCCCATCCATCATGCCGGCCGCACCGGCGTGACCGGGCGCACGCGCGGCCACCGGCACCTTGAGTTCCAGCCGGCTTTCGGTGCCCTTGGCATCCTTGAAGGTCAGTGTCAGGGGCACGGTCGTGTCCTTGGCCAGCGGTGCCTTGAGGTCCAGCAGCATCAGGTGGTATCCACCAGGCTTGAGCTCGACGGCCTTGCCGGCCGGCAGCTCCAGCGCGCTGACGGCGCGCATCTTCATCACGTCGCCTTCCATCTTCATTTCATGCACCTCGGTCACGCCGGCGGCGGGCGACGATGCGCCCACCAGCCTGGCGCCTTCCCTGGCGGTGAGCTTCATGAAGGCGCCCGTACCCATCTGGCCGGGTACGCTGGCACGGGCCCAGGCGCCTTCCACCTTGACGGGGGCCGTCTGGGCCATGGCGCTGCCCGCCAACAGGGTGGCCAGCAGGGCGGTGGTGTGGATGAACTTGTTCATGGTGATTCCTTTTTTTCAGTGATTGTGGCCCGAGGCACCGGCCCCCGGCAGGATGTCCAGCAGCGCGGCCGGGCTTTTGAGGTCAGAGTGCTTCTGGCCGGGTTGCGGCAGGTCGGTCCAGTCGTTGCGGCCTTCTTCGCACACCTGGGTCACGGGCCAGTACATGGCGCCGTCCTTGTCGGGCAACTGGCCCACCAGCGCAAATTCGTCGTAGTGGGCATTGGGCAGGTAGTCGTCCTTTGTCTTTGCCGTCCAGGTGATGCGCACCACATCGTCGGTGATGGTGCGGCCATGGCTGGTGTAGGGCGCAGCCAGCGGTGCGCGCTGGACATCCAGTGCCCAGCCGGGCTTGGGCATGGGGCGGGCGCCGCGCACGCCGGCGGGGATGGCCACCGAGATCTGCCGCGTGGGCGAGGCGCCACAGCCGTGGCCGACCTTGAAGGTGGCCTTGTAGCTTTTGCCCGCAGGCGCTACCTGGTATTCCAGCACCACATGGGCCTGGGTCAACGGGGCGGCACAGGCCAGCAGCGCGGCAAAAGCAATTTGTTTGGATGTCGGGATGTACATGGTGATGGATGAGTGAATGTTCATTTCCGCCGTGCAGGGGCACCGCGAACAGGAAAGAAAAGCGGGGACAAGACGCGCCCGTGGCCACCACCTGCGCAAGGCGCAGCAGTGACGGCACTGCGGCGACAGCCCGGGGTGAGCGGGGCTCAGAGAGGCTTCAGGAGAGGGCTGGCGGCCCGCGTGCGGGCAGCGGCGCGGCCGTGAGCCACGCAATGTGCGCGGCGGCAATGGGCCGCAGCACATGAGACAGGGGTTGCACCGGCAGCGCTGTGGTGCGTGCGGCGGGGGGCGGCGAGCCCACGGCCACGCACAGCGGGCAGTCCAGCATGTGGCGCGACTGCTCTTTCACGCCGTCATCGGTCTTGACCATCACCTTGATGGCGCCTGCGGCTGAACAGATCAGCTCCATCGCCTGCGGATTGACCATGGGTGAGGCCACCGCCACGCCCAGCGACAGCGCAAACCACAGCAGCACCAGGCGGGCGAGGTTACGGGCGGAACGCAGGGCATGCATGGGCCTGATTATCGCAGGCCACTCAAAACCTCAGAACTTCGGCGCCCGCCGTTCCCGCAGGGACGCCACGCCCTCATGCACATCGGGTCCGCCAAATCCCATGAATTCCAGCGCGAGCGACGTGTCAAATGCCGGGCCCGCCTGACGCAGCCAGTTGTTGAGGCTGTACTTGGTCCAGCGGATCGCCGTCTGGCTGCCGGCCGCGAGCCGGTCCGCCACCTCATACGCTTTGGGCAAGAGCTGGTCGTCGTCCACCGCGAGCGACACCAGGCCGATGCGCTCGGCCTCTTCGCCGCTCACGGGCTCGCACAGCATGAGGTAGTACTTGGCCTTGGCCATGCCGCACAACAGCGGCCAGACAATGGCGGCGTGGTCGCCCGCCGCCACGCCCAGGCGGGTGTGGCCGTCCACGATCTTCGCGCTTTTGGCCGCGATGGAAATGTCGGCCAGCAGGCCCGCCACCAGCCCCGCGCCCACGGCCGGTCCGTGCATGGCGCTGACAATGGGCTTGTCGCAGTTGATGACGTTGTAGACCAGGTCGCGCGCTTCTTTCCAGACCCGGGTACGCACGGCGAAGTCGCTGGCCATGTCCTGCACCAGGGCCAGGTCGCCGCCCCCGGAAAAACCCATGCCTTCACCGCGCAGCACGGCGCAACGCACCGAGTCATCAGCGCTGATGTCGCGCCAGATCTCGCACAGCTCCCAGTGGCCATCATGGCCGGCGGTGGGCAGCTTGCCGTTTTGCGCCTTCATCTGGATGTCCAGCACCGAATCGTCGGGGCCGCGGCGCGTGAGGTTGAATGTGGTGTAGCGGGAGTAGTCCATGTGCCCATTGTGGCAGCGGCGGGGGCCGACCGAACGGTTCAGCGCAGCTTGTCGAGCGCGCCCTTCAGTTCGGCGGGCATGGGCAGGTTCAGGCCGGCACGCGAGCCCGCATGGGGCTTGACGAACCATTTCTCGTACAGCTGCTCCAGCTCACCCGAACGCACCAGCCGGGCCACGGTCTGGTCCGCGGCACGTTGCAGCGCGTCGTTTCCCCTGGGCATGGCGATGGCGATGATCTCGGTGGAAAGCTGCTCGGGCAGCAGCGCCAGCGTGTCGGGCTGCGCCTGCGCGGCCTGCATGTCCAGCAGCAACACGTCGTCGCGCGCAAAAGCCGCGGCCTGACCCAGCTGCAGCTGGGCCAGCGCGGCATCGGCGTTGATCACGCGGGAGAACCGCAACCCCAGGCCCTCACGGTCGCTGAAGGCCTTGACTGCAGGCTCGGCGGTCGTGCGCCCCAGCACCACCACGGTCTTGCCCTTGAGTTCCCGGGCTGAAGCCGGCTTGTCCCGGGCCATCACCATGAGCCGCACTGACGAGACGAAGATGGGTGGTGAAAACGCCATGCGTGCGCGCCGTGCGGCGGTACTGGAGGTACCCGCGCACATCAGGTCCACGCCACCGCTGCCCACCACGCGTTCCAGCTGGTCGGCTGCCACGGGCACCCATCGGGCCTGCAGCTTGGCGTTGCCGCTGTCCTGGCGGATCTGCTCGGCCATGGCCTGGCACAGCTCCACGCTGTACCCCACGGGCTGGCGCCTGGCATCCAGGAAGGAAAAGGGCGGCGCATCTTCGCGGTAGCCCAGGTTGATGTGTCCGCGCTGGACGATGCGCTTCAAGCCGTCTTCCTGGGCCGCCACCGGCCCCGCACAGACTGCGGCCAGGATGACAACGACAGACAGCCCCAACGCATGGGCAAGCATTTGGCGACGCGACATGGAACCTCCTTGAGCCCGCCTTGGGGTTTGCGCCATTCTTCGCCAGGGGCCCACTTTGCGCAAGCACCCCGAAGCACTTTGGAAACAGCGCTGCTATCCTAGGCCGCATGCGATCGCTGTTTCATTTTGCATTCAATGTCACCAATCTGGACGAAGCACGCCGCTTCTACGGCGGCGTGCTGGGTTGCCGTGAAGGCCGCAGCACCGACACCTGGGTGGACTTTGATTTTTTCGACCACCAGATTTCGCTGCACCTGGGTCAGCCGTTCAGGACCGAACGCACCGGCCGCGTGGGCAACGTGATGGTGCCCATGCCGCATTTCGGTCTGGTGCTGACACTGCCCGACTGGCAGGCCATGGCGCAACGCCTGCGTGACGCGGGCACCGCCTTCGTGCTGGAGCCGCAGGTGCGCTATGCCGGTGAACCCGGTGAGCAGTGGACGATGTTCTTCTGCGACCCGTTCGGCAACCCGCTGGAGATCAAGGGGTTTGCCTCGCTGGACGGGCTGTACGCGACATGAACGCTAACTGACCCTGTTTCGCCCGACGGCACCACTGGCCAGCACAATGCCGGCCGCCACCAGCAGCACGGCGCCCCAGGTCTTTGACCCGGCGGGTTCGGCCAGCAGCCAGGCCGCACCCAGTGCCGTCAGCGGTGGCACCAGCGCCGACGACAGCGCGGCGCGCGCGCTGCCCAGCCGGGCCACTGCGGCCATGTAGGCAATGATGCCCATGAGCCCGGCCAGCACACCCTGGCCGAAAGCCTGCAGCAGCACGTCGGCCCAGGGTGCCGTGAAAAGCCGCGGCACGCCGCTCAAGGCGAAGGTCAGCGGCAGCCATGCCAACAGGCCGATCGCTGACCAACCGTTGATGACCGCCGCCGCCTGCCACGGTGACAGGCCACAGCCGCGAAACGCGAGGGTGTACGCCGTCCATACCAGCGCGGCCAGGATGAACAGCAGGTCGCCGCGCCAGGTGGCCAGGCCCTGGCTGAAGGCCGAGGCGCCGAGCCACCCCACACCGGCGCAGATCAGTGCCAGCCCGGCCCAGCGCACGGGTGTGACAGACTCGCGCAACAGGACACGGCATGCCACGGCGGTGAAGACCGGTATGGTCCCCGCCATGAAGACACCCATGTGCGCAGCCGGCGCGTACTGCGCCCCCGCCACCACCAGCAGTCCAAAGGGCAGACCACCCCCCGCGACCAGTACGGCCAGCCGCCATACGGGCACACCCGGTGGGCGCAGGCCGGTGCGTCGCAACATGGGCAGCAGCACCAGTGCGGGAATGCCATAACGCAACCAGGCCAGGTCCAGCGGACCCAACGTGGTGGTAACGCCATGGCGCGTCAGCAACTGCCAGGCCACGCCCAGCAGTCCGGCGAAAACGGCGGCTGCAGCGCCAGTGATCAGGGGGTTGGACATGGGTGCCCAGTGTGCGGCGGCCCTGCGCCGGTTTCTATCAGGATCCTGCGCTGACAGGGGTTCAGGCCAGAGCGCTGCGCGCCTGGCTGGGCGTGCAGCCGGCCACACGCCGCATCACGTCACCCAGGTGACTCTGGCTGCAAAAACCCAGATCATGCGCCACGCCGGCCAGGTCACGGTCACCGTCATGAAACCGCTGCAATGCAGCGGCCACGCGCAGGTACAGCCGGTACTGGTGGGCTGTGACGGAAAGCTCACGCCGGAACTGGCGCATCAGGTGAAAGGGCGAGCTTCGCACCTCCTCGGCCAGCTCTTCCACGGACAGGCCCGCGCCATGGCTTGCCAGGCACTGGCGCGCGCGGGTGACCAGGGTCAATCCAGCCGATGCGGCGACCTGCGGGCTGCGCATCAGCGCCTGCTGTACGACGCGCCCCGCCTCACCCAGGGTGATGCGCCCGCGCTGCGCACCGCGCGTGGCGCGCCGGATGACCAGCAGTTCCCGCGGATGCACCAGCCACGCGCGGGCCGCACCCGGCGCTGCGTCCTGGTGGTGGTGACACAACACGTCATGCGCACGCTCGGCTTCGTGGCGAAGCTGGTAGATGTCACCCGGTCGCAGCCTGAAAGCGGTGAGGGCGTCCACAAACAGCAGCTCGTCGCCGCTGCGCCAGTGCACCTGCCCCGCACCGGGCAGCACGCAACGCCATTGCGACGCCTGATGGGGAACACCCCACAACGGCCCGTGCGCGGGCGCGGCCACGCGCTCTATCAGGGCGGAGCCGTCTGCAGCGACCAGTTGACGGTGTACAGGCATGGGGCCATCCTAAACCCCAGCCACCACGACGACAAACCCGGACGACGTCAGCCTTTGGGGGCAGCAATCTTCTGGTCAATCGCCCCAAAAATGCTCTGCCCGTCCTTGCCCTTCATCTCGATCCGGATGGTGTCGCCGTATTTCATGAAGGCAGTGGACGGCTTGCCGTCCTGGATGGTCTCAATCGCGCGCTTTTCGGCAATACAGCTGTAGCCCTTGGGCCAGTCGGTCTTGCCGTTGGCGTCGGTCACGCCCTTGTTGCTGACCGTGCCCGAGCCCACGATGCTGCCTGCGCGCACGTTGCGCGTCTTGCCGATGTGGGCAATGAGCTGCCCGAAATGGAAGGTCATTTCGGGCCCCGCCTCGCACATGCCGACCTTGCGGCCGTTCCAGCTGCTTTGCAGGGTCAGGTGCAGGCGGCCGGCGTCCCAGGCGTCACCCAGTTCGTCCAGCGTCACGGCCACGGGGCCAAACGCGGTGGCCGGCTTGCTCTGGAAGAAACCGAAGCCCTTGGCCAGCTCGGCCGGGATCAGGTTGCGCAGGCTCACATCGTTGGCAATCATCACCAGGCGGATGCCATCCAGCGCCTGCTCGGGCGTGACACACATGGGCACGTCGCCGGTGATGACGGCAATCTCGGCCTCAAAGTCGATGCCGTAGTCTTCGCTGGGCACCACCACGTCGTCGGTCGGACCGATGAAGTCGTCACTGCCGCCCTGGTACATCAGCGGGTCGGTGTAGAAGCTTTCGGGCACTTCGCTGTTGCGTGCGGCGCGCACCAGCTCCACATGGTTGATGTAGGCCGAGCCATCAGCCCACTGGTAGGCGCGCGGCAGCGGCGCCATGCACATGGCCGGATCAAAGGGAAACGCATGACGCGCCTTGCCGCTGTTCAGCGTGACATACAGGTCCTGCAGCTGGGGGCTGAGGAAGCCCCAGTCGTCCAGCACCTGCTGCAATGTCTGCGCAATGCCGGTCGCATAATGCGCCGTGCTCAGGTCACGGGATACGACGACCAGCTGGCCGTCACGCGAACCGTCCTTGTAGGTGGCAAGTTTCATGGTGTTTGTCCCCGGGGGTTGGATGCGCTAGAGTCATCAGACATTACGCATTGTTAAACGAGTTTACCTAATCGAAATTGTACAGGAAGCCGGAAAAATCATGAAGGAACGTGCGGGCATCCAGTCGGTCGAGGTCGGTTTTGCGTTGCTGCAGGTGCTGGGCCAGTCGGCCGGCCCGCTGATGCTGCGCGACCTGGCCGCCGCGGCCGGCATGAGCGCAGCCAAGGCGCACCGCTATCTGGTGAGCTTTCAGCGGCTGGCACTGGTGGTGCAGGACACCGGCACCACCCGATACGACCTGGGGCCGGCGGCGCTCAAGCTCGGGCTGGCGTCGCTGTCACGGCTGGACGCCGTCAAACTGGCGCGCGAACGCGTCGGCCCGCTGATGGAGTCCATCGGCCACACAATTGCGCTGGCCGTCTGGGGCAACCACGGCCCGACAGTGGTTCACTGGGAGGAATCCCCCCAGGCTGTCACGGTCAACCTGCGCCTGGGTGACGTGATGCCGCTGTTGTCGTCGGCCACGGGCCGCTGCTTTGCCGCTTATGTATCGCGCGAAGCCATCGCCCCCATGCTGCGCGATGAAATGGCCCGCGCACAAAAAGCCGGGCGTACCGATGTGCCGGCCACCATGGCCGAGGTCAAGGCCATGCTGGACGACGTACGCGCGCGGCGTGCAGCACGGGTGGTGGACACCCTGTTGCCCGGCATCGTGGGCTTTTGCGCCCCGGTGTTCGATTCCGACGGGCACATCGTGCTGGGCATCGTCACGCTCGGCTCGGTGGCTACCTTTGACGCTGCCTGGGATGGCGCAGTGCACCGCCCGCTGGCCGCGGCAGCAGCGCAGCTGTCAGCCGACCTGGGCTACGCGGGCTGAGATGGTCACGGTGGTGCGCCCCCCGACCGGCGCGCGCTGCGGCATCCCCTTTTGGCCGCTGCTGACCCTGGGTGCGGTGGTGCTGGCGGTGCACCTGCTGGCACTGCAGGCGGGGCCAGGGCCACTGTCACTGGCGTCACCCTGGGTCGGTCGACCGCTGATCACCCGGGTCATCCAGATCTCGCCGCCATCGCTGTCCCCCGCCGCACCGGTGGCTCCCACGCCGCGACCGGCAGCGGCATTGCGCACCCCCATGGCGCAGAGCACACCCGCACCCGCACCCGCACCAGGACCAGCGCCGGAGCCCCAGATCCCGGCGACGCCGCCCCCGGCCGTCGCTGCTCCAGTGACGGCCGGGGCGCCTGTGGCGCTAGATCCGCCAGCGGCCAGCATGCCGACGCCTGCGACCGACCTTGCGCGGCCCTCTGCCGCCCTCGCCATTCCCGGCTCGGTACGCATGCGATATTCGGTCACTGGTGAATCACGCGGCCAGCCCTACAGGGCCGGCGCTGCGCTGTCATGGCGGCACGATGGTGAACAGTATGAAGCCCGGCTGGAGGTCAGCGTGTTGCTGCTGGGGACCCGGCAGCAAACAAGTTCGGGCCGATTGACAACGCAAGGGCTGGCGCCGCAGCGCTTTGCCGATCGCTCGCGCAGCGAGCAGGCCGCCCACTTCGAGCGGGACGCCGGACGCATCAGCTTCAGCGGCAATGCGCCCTCCGCGCCTCTGCAGCCGGGCGCACAGGATCGCCTGAGCATTCTGTTTCAGCTGGGTGCACTGCTGGCTGGTGACCCAGGTCGGTATCCGGCCGGCAGTGCGATCGCAGTGCAAACGGCCAGCACGCGCGACGCCGACCTGTGGATCTTCAATGTTGTGGGCGAGGAACAGCTCCAGCTGCCCGGCGGAGAGGTCAAGGCCCTCAAGATCGAACGCCTGCCCCGGCGCGAATTCGACCAGAAAGTCGAAATCTGGGTCGACCCTGCGCAGGACTACCTGCCCGTGCGGGTACGGCTCACACAGCCCGGCGGTGATTTCGTGGACCAGCAGTGGCTGGCCACTGACAGGGGCTGATCCGCATCTCCCTTGCCCGCGACGACCGCGACCCGAGCCTGGCACGCAGGCCTTGAATCTGGCTCGATCGTTGCTACGTACTGCAGGTATCAGCCCCGCCGCAAAGGAAATGCCATGCAGATGCTTTACGACTCCGAATCATTTGTGGTGGTCCACATGCTGGCCAATGACACACCCGGGGACGGTCAGCCTGCCGGAACACCCTTCCTGGCGCGCCACGGCTTTGAAATTGTGGACAAGCGCACCAACAAGGAGGTCTATCTGGACGGCTCCTGGGCCGACCTGTTCCAGCGCCAGATCGAAGCCTGGCAGCTCAATACCCCTTCGCAGGAAGAAGTAGAGACCACGCTGGACGGCTACGCCGAACTGGCGCAGAACCCGCTCGTGATGCACTGATTCACCCGGGCGGCGCCCGACCGTACAGCCATACAAATATCGGCTCCACCAGCACCAGCACGGCTACCAGGCGGCACACCTGGAACGCCGTCACCACCGGAACACCCAGCTGCAATACCTTGGCGGTGATGGCCATCTCGGCAATACCGCCGGGCGAGGTGCCCAAAATCAGCGTGGCCGGGTGCAGCCCCGTGGCCCAGGCCAGCGCCCAGGCCATTGCGGCGCATGCCACGACCATCGCCACCGTGCCCAGGCCGACCGAGACCAGCCAGCGGGGTGCCGCCAGCAGGAAGCGCGCGCTGAACCGGACCCCCAGGCTCACGCCGATGACCAGCTGCGCGGCATTGATGAGCCACTGCGGAATGGCCGACAGGTGCACGCTGGCCATGGTCAGGCCCATGGACACCACCAGCGCCCCCATGAACCAGGGGTTGGCCCGGCCCAGGCGCAACATGAGCCAGCCGCCCGCACCAGTGGCCGCTGCCAGCACAGCCAGACCCGGCCAGTGCGCCTGCCGCGGC
>CAZUJD010000008.1:18746-22970 GCA_964620025.1 uncultured Ramlibacter sp.
GTGGTGTGAGGTCGATGCCGTGCAGGCCGCTGAAGGTGAACGCGAATGGAATCACCAGCACCACGATCAGCAGGCGCAGGCTGTGGGCGGCGGCCACCAGGTCGGTGCGGGCGCCTTCCCGTTCTGCCAGGAGGGTCATTTCTGATGCACCGCCGATGGCCCCGCCGAAGTAGCTTGTGGCGCGCTGCTGGCGCGGGGTACCGCCAAAGGCGTGCGCATGGCCCCGGTGCAGCCAGACACCAAAACCCCAGCCCAGCGCCAGGGCCCAGGCAATGCCCAGCAGGATGGCCCACCAGAGACTGCCCACCAGGGCGGTCACCTGGGGAGTGAAGTACAGGCCCAGCGCACTGCCGATGGTCCATTGACCCAGGTTGCGCAAGGGCCCCCAGCTTTGGGTGGGTGCATTCAGGATGGAAGCCAGCGCCGTGGCCAGCAACGGGCCGATCATCCAGGGAATCGGGGTGCGCAGCCACACGCACAGCCAGGCTGCGGCCAGCGCCAGCAACAAGGTCAGGGCAACACGGACAACGTACGCGAACGGCATCGGAAGTCCCGTAGTATCCCAGCATGCGCTGTCGATTCGCCGTCATTGCCCTGCTGTTTCTGGCCAGTTGCGCCGGGCCGCGTGAACACCCCGGCGTGCAATCGCACCTGGCCGCGCTGCTGCCGGCGGATGCGTTGCTGGTGGGAGAGCAGCATGACGCACCCCAGCACCAGCGGATGGCCCACGAACTGGTCGACACGCTGGCATCACGCGGCCAGCTGGCGGCTCTGGCCCTGGAGATGGCCGAGGCTGGCACCTCCACAGCCCACCTGCCGCGCCGCGCCGATGAGGCGGGCGTGCAGGCCGCCCTGCGCTGGAATGACGCTGCGTGGCCCTGGCTGGCCTATGGGCCGGTGGTCATGGCCGCCGTGAGAGCCGGTGTGCCGGTGCTGGGCGCCAACCTGCCGCGCGAGCGCATGCGCGAGGCCATGGCCGACGCGCGGCTGGATGCCCGCCTGCCAGCGGCCGCGCTGGCGATGCAGCAGCAGGCCATCCGTGACGGCCACTGCGACCTGCTGACGCCGGCCCAGATCGCCCCCATGACACGCATCCAGATCGCACGCGACATCCGCATGGCGCACGCCCTGGAACGCGCGCAATTGCCGGGCAAAACCGTGGTGTTGCTGGCTGGTGGCGGCCATGTGCTGCGCGACCGCGGCGCACCTGTGCACCTGAGCACAGGCCTGAAAGCCAAGGTGTTGCTGCTGCAGGCCGGCCACGCCGGTGACGATGCGGCCCAGGCAGACCTGGTAGTGCGCACGCCCGCATTGCCGCCCAGGGACTACTGCACCGGCCTGCGCCAGCAGTTTGCGCCGCGCCAGTCTCAGTAGCGGTGTTCGAAGCGCTGCAGCAGTGCCTGGTGCCTTGAAGCAGCAGGCTCAAAGCCGCCCGGCTGGCCGTCAAACACCGAGCGCAGGAAATCCAGCGCCAGTTCGCGGGTTGCGGACTTGACCTGCGGATTCAACTGGACACCGCCGGTGCCCAGCCGGTCGGTGAACATGCTGTGCGAGCCGTCCTTGAAGACAGCCAGCGCCTTGCGCGCGCCACCTGTGGACGCATACACCGCCGTGCGGTCATCCACCCCCGAGTAGTAGCCGGGGATGCGGATGTCATCGGCTGTAGACGTGATGTGCAGCGTGGGCACGCGCACATGGGACAGGATGGCCTGGGGATCGGCCTCGCCATAAAACGGCGGGGCCGAAATGATGACCGCCGCGCGGATGCGCGCGTCGGCAAAGTCCATGGCGCGGCCTTCCCGCACCACCTGGGCACCGGCTGCCAGCAACGTGGTGTTGGCGCCGTATGAGTGCCCCGCTGCCGCAATGCGCTGCGGGTCAAGGCGCACGGCCAGTTCACCCGCCAGCACCTGGTCCAGCGCAAAGGAGACATCGCGCGCACGATTCATGGCTTCGGCTTCCTGAGCAGCGCCCTGCAACCGCGCGACCAGCGCCAAGGGATTGCCCGCCCACAGGTTGCGGTCGCTGCCGGTGTGCTGCAGGTGCAGCGACGCGTAGCCGTTGGCGGCCCAGTATTTGCCCAGATAGGTATAGCCCTCGCGCGAACCACCGATGCCGTGCGAGAAGACCACCAGGGGCACCGGCCCGGTCACACTGGCGGGCAGGTACACCTTGGCCGGCACTGTGCGCTGGCGCGCTGGATCATCCCATTGCATGTAATGAACTTCGTACTGCCCTGCCGGTGGCATGGGCAGCACGGCAGCCAGCACGGCTTCGCGGGCGCTGCCGGCAGAACCGGTGGGCGATGCCCAGGACGCCACCGGCGCGGGCTGCGCACAGGCCGCCAGCAGGGCAGCACTGGCCACGACAAAAAGAAATGGGCGCGTTCTCATCGCGCCCATTCTGTTGCGGGCTACTTAGCCCTGTATTAGCCGCCTCAGGCGTGCTTGCGGATGGCGTCGGCCAATGTGTTCACCAGCCGGTCGATGTGCTCCTTTTCGACGATGTACGGCGGCGCGATCACCAGCACGTCGCCTGCAGGTCGCACCAGCGCGCCGTTGGCGAAGCATTCCAGGAAGATTTCGTAGGCCCGTTTGCCCGGCAAGCCGGGCAGCGGGGCCAGCTCCACCGCGGCGGCCAGGCCCATGCTGCGGATGCCCACCACGTTGGGCATGCCCTTGAACGTGCTGTGGAAAGCGTCACCCAGCAGCTTGCCCATCTGGCCGGCCCGCTCGAACAGGTTCTCCTGCTTGAACAGGTCCAGCGTGGCGATGGCACCGGCGCAGGCCACCGGGTGACCCGAATAGGTATAGCCGTGGAAGAACTCGATCACATGCTCGGGGGCGTCGGTCTTCATCATGGCGTCGTACAGCTTGTCGCGGCAGATCACGCCACCCAGCGGAATGACGCCATTGGTCACGGCCTTGGCGAAATTCAGCATGTCGGGCACCACGCCGTAGAAGTCGGCGCCAAAGTTGGTGCCCATGCGGCCAAAACCCGTGATCACCTCGTCAAAGATCAGCAGGATGCCGTGCTTGTCGCAGATCTCGCGCAGGCGCTTCAGGTAGCCCTGGGGCGGCAGGTACCAGCCGGCGCTGCCGGCCACCGGCTCCACGATGATGGCCGCCACGTTGCTTGGGTCGTGCAGCGGCAGGATGCGGTTTTCCAGCTCCAGCAGGATGTCTTCCTGCCACACCGGCTCCTGGTGGTGGATATAGGCATGGTTCACCGGGTCATGGATGAAGCGCATGTGGTCCACCCGCGGCAGCAGCGAGGTGCCGAACACCTTGCGGTTGGCCGGGATGCCGCCCACGCTCATGCCGCCAAAGCCCACGCCGTGGTAACCCTTTTCGCGGCCGATGAAGATGTTGCGATGCCCCTCACCGCGCGCCCGGTGATAGGCCAGCGCCACTTTCAGGGATGTGTCGGCGGCTTCGGAACCGGAGTTGCAGAACAACACCTTGTTCAGGTCACCCGGCGCCATGGCGGCAATCATTTCGGCCGCCTTGAAAGCCTGGTCGTTGCTGGCCTGGAAGGCCGTGGCGTAGTCCAGGGTGTCCAGCTGCTTCTTGATGGCTTCGTTGATGGGCTTGCGGTTGTGCCCGGCGCCCACGCACCAAAGGCTGGAAATGCCGTCGATCACCTTCTTGCCGTCATGGGTGGTGAACTCCATGCCGTCGGCGCCCACGAAAACACGCGGGTTTTTCCTGAAATGGCGGTTGGGGGTGAAGGGCAGCCAGTGGCTGTCCATGTTGAAATCGTTGTAGGCCATGCTCGCTCTCCTGCGCTCGGACAAAGCGGCATTTTGGCACCGGAAACCGCGCGCTGCAGCCTGTGGCGCGGTCCTGCGACAATTCAGGCCCTATGAGTAACGCTTATATCCTCACGCTCTCGTGCCCGGACCGCCGCGGCATCGTGCATGCCGTCTCGGGCTTCCTGCTGGAACGCGGCGGCAACATCGAAGAAGCCGCGCAGTACAACGACCACGACACCGGGCTGTTCTTCATGCGGGTGCAGTTCGCCTGCGACCAGCACACGTTTGACGACCTGAAGACGCAGCTGAGGTTCTTTGCCGAGCCGCTGCAGATGAGCTGGAAACTGCATGCCACCACGCAGCCCATGAGGACGGTCATTCTGGTCAGCAAGGAAGGCCACTGCCTGAACGACCTGCTTTTCCGCTGGAAAAGCGGGCTGCTGCCCGTGGATATCCGCGCCATCATCAGC
>CAZUJD010000009.1:0-8788 GCA_964620025.1 uncultured Ramlibacter sp.
GTGGGCGCCGGCTACCTCGCACTGCATCAGCGCGGTCTTCAATGGGCCGCCTGGCTGCGCGCGCAGGGTGTCGCCCAGGGTGAGCGTGTGGCCTGGCTGGGCCTGAACCACCCCGACCAGATCGCCTTGCTGTTTGCCCTGGCGCGGCTGGGCGCGCTGCTGGTGCCGCTGAATTTCCGTCTCGCCCCTGCCGAGTGGGACGCCGTGCTGGCCGACTGCACGCCACACTGCGTGGTGCATGACGCAGCCTGGGCCGGCGCGGCACGCGAACTGGCGGCGCGTCAAGGCCTGCAGGCCCATGGCGTGGATGCACCGGACGGTACCCGGGTACAACCGCTGCCTGTGCCCGCCGCAGCGGCCGGCCTGCCGGTACTGCTGGTCTACACCTCAGGCACCACCGGTGCGCCACGCGGCGCGGTTCACACGCAGGGCAACCTGCAGGCCAACATGGCCATTGCCGCGCAGGTGCAGCGCATCACGCCTGCCGATACGGTGGCCACGGCGCTGCCGCTGTTCCATGTCGGGGGGCTGTGCATCCAGACGCTGCCTGCGCTGTATGCGGGCGCCTGCGTGATCCTGCACGCGAGATTCGACCCGGCGGCACTGCTGGACTGCATTGCGGTGGACCGGCCCACGCTGACGCTGGTCGTGCCGGCCGTGATGAAGGCGCTGGTGGAACACCCGGCCTGGCTTCGCACCGACCTGTCCAGCCTGCGCGCGGCCTGGGCAGGCTCCAGCACCTTGCCCCAGGCACTGGTGGACGCATTCCATGCACGCGGCCTGCCTGTGTGCAATGTTTATGGCGCCACCGAAACAGGGCCGTTTTCCATCGCGCTGGATGAACAGCGGGCCATGACCCATGCTGGCGCCTGTGGCTGGCCTGCGCCCGGGGTGCAGGCCCGATTGGGCGAAGCCCGCAACGGTGTGGGTGAGGTGTTGCTGCGCGCGCCCAACATCGTTCGCCACTACTGGCCCGATGTCCCCGCCGTGGATGCTGAAGGCTGGTTTCACAGTGGGGACCTGGCCCAGGTGGCGGCCGATGGCAGCTGGCGCATCGTGGGACGCGCCAAGGACATGATCATCTCGGGCGGCGAAAACATCTACCCTGCCGAAATCGAAAACGCCCTGGCCGCCCATCCCGATGTGGCCGAGTGCGCCGTGGTGGGGATGGCTGACGCGCGCTGGGGCGAGGCCGTGGTGGCCGCCGTGGTCCCGCGGGACGGCCGCGCGCTGGATGCCGAGGCACTTCAGGGCTGGCTGGGCCAGCGCGTGGCCCGCTACAAATTGCCGCGCCGCTATGTGGCGCTGGCCGCCTTGCCGCGAACGGCTTTGGGCAAGGTGCAGAAATCGCTGCTGCAGCCGCTGCTGCAGCAGCAGGGCGCATCATGAGCGCCATGCCGGCACTTCAATCCATCGGGCGGCAGCTGACCGGCCTGTGGCGCCGCCTGGCTCTGGGCCTGGCGCTGCTGGTGCTGGCCGCCCATGCGTTGCCGGTGCGGGCCGCGCCGAGCTTTGCCTTCTATTACGGCAGCGACATTCCCTGGGAATCACTGGGCGCGTTTGACGTGGCGGTGGTGGAGCCGGGCCATGTCGGACCGGCCGGCTGGTCGCACCGGCTCAATCCCGACACCACCGTGGCGGCCTACATTTCGGTGGGCGAGGTGCATCCCACGCGCAGCTATTTCGCGCAGGTGCGCCCCGAATGGCGGCTGGGCGAAAACACCGCCTGGGGCTCCATCGTGGTGGACCAGGCTGCACCTGGATGGAACGCGTTCTACCTGTCGCAGGTCATCCAGCCGCTGTGGGAGCAGGGCTTTCGCGCGTTCTTCCTGGACACGCTCGACTCCTTCAACCTGTCCGCCCGCACGCCCGAAGCGCAGCAGCGCCAGATCGCGGGCCTGGTGTCGCTGATCCGTGACATCAAGCGCGCCTACCCGCAGGCCCGGCTCATCTTCAACCGCGGCTTTGAAATCCTGCCGCAGGTGCACACCCTGGCCTGGGCCGTGGCGGCTGAATCACTGTTCCAGGGCTGGGACGCGGGCAGGCAGGTGTACCGCGCCGTGCCCCAGGCCGACCGCGACTGGCTGCTCACCCAGCTGCGCCGCTGCGCCGACGACTACAAGCTGCCCGTGATCTCCATCGATTACGTGCCCCCGACCGAGCGAGCGCTGGCCCGCGACACGGCCCGGCGCATCCAGGCACAGGGTTTCATCCCATGGGTGACCAACCCGGCGCTGGACATGTTGGGCGTGGGGCAGGTGGAGGTGCTGCCCCGCCAGGTGCTGGCCATTCACGACGAGCCTGGCCACGCGGCGCAGCTGGCCGCGCACGAAATCCATCGCCTGGGCACCATGCCGCTGAACTATCTGGGCCTGGATGCGCGCTATGTTTACGTGAACGCGCCCGAAATGGCGCAGCTGTCCAGGCAGGTGCTCGGCGGCCGCTACGCTGGCGTGGTGACCTGGTTCAACCGGGGCAGCTTCCAGGAAACACCTGCGCTCATGCAGCTGCTGGACAATGCCCGTGTGCAGGGCGTGCCCGTGGTGATGGTCGGAGAGTTGCCCGGCGACGCGGCCATGGACGCCTTCGGCAAGGACGTGGGCGCCACGGTGCGCCTGACCACGCCGCTCACGCTGGACAAGCGGTCCGTGCACGTGGGGTTTGAAATCGAGCCACGGCCCAACGTGTCCAGCTTCACGCCGTCCACCCTGCGCCCCGGCGTGGGCGATGTGTGGCTGCGCATGCACAGCGAAACTGCCGGCGACGCGGACGTCATTGCCATCACCACCTGGGGCGGCTTTGCGGCTGACCGCTACTGGAAGACCGACCTGCCCCAGGACAACGGCGAGCGCTGGGCAGTCAACCCGATCGAGTTCTTCCGTGCGGCGCTCAAGCGCGGTCCCGACATTCCCGTGCCCGATGTCACCACCGAAACCGGCCGCCGTCTGCTCACCATTCACGTGGATGGCGACGGCTTTCCCAGCCGGGCCGAGTTGCCCGGTACGCCGCTGGCGTCCGAGGTGATGCTGCGGGAGTTTCTGGAGCGCTACCGCTGGCCCAGCACGGTGTCCATCATCGAAGGCGAGGTGGGCGCGCGCGGGCTGTACGCCTCACTGTCACCGCAGATGGAAGGCCTGGCACGCAGGATCTTTGCGCTTGGCCATGTGGAGATCGCCAGTCATACCTACAGCCACCCGTTCTACTGGGCTGACACCGAGCTGGGACGCGAGCGACCCGGTCGTGTCATGGGGCTGGCCATACCGGGCTACCGCTATGACGCCCAGCGCGAGATCGCCGGCGCACGCGACTACATCAACAGCCTGGCGCCGCCGGGCAAGAAGACGCGCATGGTGCTGTGGAGCGGCGACACACAGCCGCTGGAAACGCCGGTACGCCTGGCCTACCAGGCCGGCCTGCTCAACATGAACAGCGGCAACACCTGGATCAGCAGGGCCGAGCCGACGCTGACGCTGGTGGGTCCGCTGGGCATGATGAAGGGCGAGTGGTTCCAGGCCTATGCACCCATGCAGAACGAGAACGTCTATACCAACAACTGGACGGGCCCGTATTACGGCTTCGAACGGGTGATCGAGACCTTCGAGATGACCGGGCGGCCGCTGCGCCTGAAGCCGGTCAACATCTACTACCACACGTACATTGCCACCAAGCGTGCCAGCATCGCCTCGCTGCACAAGGTCTATGGCTGGGCCGAGGCGCAGCTGCGCCAGCAGCAGCTGCATCCCCAGTTCACCAGTGAATACACCGAACGCCTGCTCGACTGGCGGCGGGCCACGGTGGCCCGCACCAGCGCCGGGCTGGAACTGCGCGGCGGGCGCCATCTGCGGGAATGGCGTGTGGACGCGCCCGCCACGCTGCCCGGGGCGAGCGTGGTGACCCGCATCGCCGGCCATGTGCGGCACGAGGGCGTGGCCTACGTGCACACGGCGGGGCCCGTGGCGCAGTACACGCAGGCACCGGCATCGCGGTTCCATCTGGAATCCGCCAATGCCCGTCTGGCCGGGTGGGACAGCGAGGCCGATGTGCAGCAGATGCGCTTTGAAGGCCACCTGCCGCTGCATGCCACCTTCATGGCCCCGGGCTGCGAACTGCAGCCTGCGCCCGGCCTGAAGGCAACGCGCCGGGGCGACCGGCTGGATGTGGAGGCGACAAGCCTTGGACCGACGATCGTCGTACTCCGTTGCACCCGGTGACCCCGGGCGAAGCCGCATCCTGTCATGGGGTGCGCTGGCCGGTGTGGTGGCCCTGGCCGTGGGCGGCCTGGTGCTGGTGTTTCCCAAAAGCGACCTGCTGACGCTGCTGCGCAGCGACCTGGACGCCAAGGGCCGGGACCGTGGCAACCGCGACCTGAGCATTGCCTACCTGCGCAACATCATCCGCACGGAGCCCAACGACATGGGCCTGAGGTTGCTGCTGGCGGAAAAACTGCTCTCCGGTGGCGATCTGCCCGGCGCGCGCCAGGTACTGGACGAGGCGCAACCCCTGGCGCGCAGCAGTGTCCAGGCGCAGACCGACTGGGACACCTGGGACCTCAACTGGTGGCAGGCCCGGCTGCTCCAGGCCCGCGCGGGCGGACGCAGCGCCGAGGCGGCTGAAGCCGCAGCGCAACTCGTGCAGCGCCTGCAGCGGCGCGTGGCGGCTGTCGCCATGCCCGCCCAGGTGTTTGCCGCCATCCAGCTGGCCCAGTCGCTGCAGGCCGTACTGGGCGCCGGCCAGGGCCAGGCGGATGCACTGGTCCTGGCCAAGTCCATTCCTGCCCAGTTGTTGCAACGCCTGCTGGCCATGCCGGGGGCGGGCCTGAGCGACCTGTCGCGCGGTGCCGGCCTGGCGCTGGCGCAAGGCCAGTTCCAGACAGCGGCCGACCTGTACTTCGCTGCGCGCCGCAAGACTGCGCAGCGCGATGCCCGTGACAACCTGCTGCGCCAGGGGGTGCGTGCCCTGCTGGCCGCCGGCCAGCCGGTGGCGGCCTGGCAGGCGGCGGTGCGCGAAGCCCAGCCATTGCCGCCGGGCGACGAGCTGCACTGGTGGCTGGCCGAACTGGCACTGGCCGCCGCCCAGCCGCGCGAGGCGGCGGCCCACCTGCGCAACGTGGTGCCCGTGAAGGAAGGCGCGGCCGCATTGGCCAAGGCCCTGTCGCTGCAGAGGCTGCAGCTGGCCTGGGACACCTTTGGCGCGGCGGCAGACCTGACGGCAGCACTGGTGGTGGCCGATGCCGCACTGCTGCAGCAACCGCAGGACGAGGTGTGGCTGGAGCGCAAGGCGCAGGCGTCCGAATGGGCGGGCCTGGCCCCGCAGGCGCTGGCCGCCTGGCTGGCCCTGCTCAAGCGCAATGCCAGCGAAAAAGCCCTGGCCAATGTGTTTCGCCTCAGCCCCATGCTCTATGACGACGATGCCCTGCTGGCGGCCTGGCTGGCGCTGTCGTCGCAGCGACGCCTGAGCCTGGAAGAAGCCCGCAAGGTGGTCGAGGTCTACGAGCGGCTGGGTTCGGTGGATGCCGCCCTGTCCTTTGTGCGCGAGCTGCCTGTCGCGCAGCCCGGCGCCGACCCGGCCCTGCGTGAACGCTGGCTCGGCCTGGAGGCCGAGCTGCTGGAGCGCGCCGGCCGGCCGGCCGAGGCGCTCGCGGTGCTGGAACGCATGCGCGGCAGCGGGCTGTTGCGCGACGACGCGATGCGGCTGGCCCAGATCCATGTGCGGCTGGGCAACATGCCGCTGGCGCTGCGTGCACTGCTGGCCGCACGGATGCCGGCCGGCGCGGCGTTTGACGCGGCGTACTGGGACCTGCGCGCCGATCTGGCCTATGAAACCGGAGAGCGCGACCTGGCGCTGGACGCGCTGGACCGGCTGCTGGCGCACGGCAAGCCCCAGGCCTACCAGGCCGAGCGCGCCATCCGCATCCGGCTGGACACAGGCCGTGACAGTGAGGCCCTGGCGCTGGCCGCGCAGCTGTACCCGCGCTATGCACTGGACAACATCGTTTTTGCCTGGCTGGACGGCATCGCCGCGCAGAAAAGCCCCGTGGGCTTGCGGGTGTTGCTGGCTGCGCTGACACCGCAACACCGGCAGCGGCTTGAGCAGTCGGTGCAGTTCCTGGAGCGGCGTGCGGGCCTGCATGCGCGGCTGGGTGACGTGGCGCTGGCGCGGGCCGACTACACACGGGCCCTGTCGATGCAGCCCGAGAACGCACCGCTGCGCGTGGCGTACTGGTGGATGCTGGTGGACCAGCAGGATGCGGCGGCCCTGCGCAGCGAGCTGAAGGCGCGGGGCACGGCCGCGCGGTCCAACCCCGTGTTTGCGCAGGTGCTGGCCGCGGGCTGGCAGCTGCTGGACGAACCGCGCATGGCCTTGGCCCTGATGCAGCCGCTGGCACGCGAACATGCGAACGATTTCCTGTGGCTCATGAACTATGCCGACGTGCTGGAGCGCACGGGCCGCGAATCACCAGCGTTGCGGGTGCGGCGCCATGCCTGGTTGCTGGCGCAGCGCGCCGGAACGCGCGCCGAAGACCGGGACGCGGCGCGCCAGGCCCTCATGGCGCAGGTGCGCCTGGCGGCAGGCCTGGCCGGTGGCGAGCAAAAGGCCATGCTGTGGCGCCAGCTGGGCCAGTTGCTGGCGGCGGCCAGCCAGCCGGGGGCGCCCGATGCGCCGCTGCGCCAGCAGGTCCAGGAACTGGTGGGGGCGTGGCTGCTGGGGGAAGGCCGGTTTGACACGGCGCAGCGCTGGCTGTGGGAGCAGCAGGCGCGGCGCATGAGCGTGCCCGCCTACCAGCGCATGGCTGCGGCCATTGGGCAGGAGGACCCGCAGGCGCTGGCGCGCATCCTGGACGAAGTCGAGGCGGTGGCTGCGCAACAGGGCGCGCAGCGGATTGATCCTCAAGACCGCCTAACGGCCTTGCGGCTGCTGCAACGCCGCGAAGAAGCGGCCAGCCAGGGCGCGCTGCAGGCCCAGCGCCGTGCCGAAGGCCCCGGCGACGAAGCCCAGGCGCTGTTGCAGCAGGATCTGCTGGCCGCGGCCAGCCGTGCTGGCGTGCAGGTGCGCTCGCGCCGCGCGGGAGTGATCGCCCGCACCGAAACCCGTGTGGACGCTTCGGTGGTCCTGCGCCCTCAGTTGCGCCTGACGGTAGAACTCAACCTGGCGCGTGACCGCAGCCGGGATGCGCTGCAGATCGCCGCCACGCCGGCCAACGACCGTGAGCTGCGCGTGGGGGTCGATACCCGCTTACCCTGGGGCGACCTGAAAGCGCAGTGGCTGGTGCGCGATGCACTGGCGGCCGTCAATGGCCTGTACCTGCAGTTCACGCGGCGCCTGTCCAGCGGCTCCGTGCTGCAGCTGGAAGCCGCACGCAACGAGCGCTCTGAAGAAAGCAGCGCCATGTCGGTGGCCGGCGCGCGCGACCGTCTGGCAGCCAGCCTGAACCTGCGCCAGGGTGACCGGCTGGAGGGTCAGGCCAGCCTGGCGGCCAGCCGATTTCGCACCCAGAGTGGCGCGGCGCTGGGCAGCTCGGTGGATGCCGCACTCACGGGCAACTGGTACTGGAGGCGAGACTACCCGGATGTGCGCCTGCAGGTGCAACTGCGCCGCAGCGTGGTACGCGCCGACGGCCAGCCCGATGCGGCCACGGCCGTGCTGGTGCCCGGCAGCGCCGCATCCGGAGGCGGCGTGTCGCCCGTGCCAGGTGTGGGGCTGTTCCTCGGCCCGTCGTCCAGTGCGCTGTCAGCCAGTGTGGGCGTGGGTCTGGCGCAAGCCGCGCCCGACGTCTACAGCCGGGCCTGGCGCCCCTGGGGCGAGGTCGGCTTCGAGACCCGCCGCACGGCGGCTGGGCAGCAGACGCAGGGATTGCTACGATTGGGCGCCAAGGGCTCGCTGGCCGGGCGTGACCAGTTGAGCATTCACCTGGACGTGCGGCCCGGCACCGGGGGCTTGTCGGGCGGCGACGGCGTGCGGGAATTGCGTTTGCAGTACGAAACCTTTTTGGACCGGTGACACCTATGAAAAAACTCTCGCTGACCTCCGTGGCGCTGGGCGCGCTGCTGCTGGCGGGCTGCGCCTTCAGCCCGATCGGGTCCACGGGCAACAGCACGCTGTCGGCCATGACCCAGGCCATCGCTGCCCAGGACAAGGTGGCCCTGCTGCCCGTGGCCAATTTCACCGATGTGCCCCAGGCCGGCCTGCGCGTGGAGGCCATGCTGGAGCCTGCGCTGCGCCAGGCGGGCCTTGTGCAGCTGGCCGTGTACCCCGCAGCGCTCAACCCCGAAACCCTGTTCGAGCCTGCCGAACGCAAGGCGCAGGCCGAGGCCGAGAAATGGGCGCGCGCGCAGGGCTTCCGCTATGTGGTCACTGGCGCCGTGAACGAATGGCGCTACAAGGTCGGCGTGGACGGCGAACCCGCCGTGGGCCTGATGCTGCAGGTCAAGGACCTCAGTCGCGATCTGGTGGTGTATTCCGCCGCCGGCGGTCGCACCGGCGGCAGCCGTGAAGCCCTGGCGGCCGTGGGCCAGCGCCTGGCCGCCGAACTTGTCTCTGGAATCCGCGTTGAGCCGGCCGGACGACCCGCCACCGCGCGATAACGCGGGCCCGGCAACCGGCCAGCCAGACCACGAGCTGCCAGCCGACAGCGCGCCCGCCGGACTGGTTGCGGCGCGCATGCGCCGCCGCGACGGTGGCAACACTGTGGGTGGCCCGGGCGGCCCCGGTGGCGTCGGCTTTGACCCCGCCAAAGACACGATCTACTCCGATTTCAGCGCGTCGGTGCACGACATGCTCGACGCGTTGC
>CAZUJD010000009.1:8888-22908 GCA_964620025.1 uncultured Ramlibacter sp.
GACACGATCTACTCCGATTTCAGCGCGTCGGTGCACGACATGCTCGACGCGTTGCAGAACCCCGCGGACGGCGAACGCACGCGGGCGCAGCGCTGGTTGCGCCCGCTGCTGGTGGCCTGGGTGGTGACCTACCGTGCCGCGGGTCTGGCGCGGCTCATGCTGCGCCGCTTCATACGCCACCACCCGGGCCTGGCCGGGCGCACGCTGGAGACGCTGCTGTGGCCCGCGCTGTTTGTGTACCTGGCTTTCATCAGCAACCCGGCCAACCCTTTTTTCGTCAACGAAGGCTTCCCCTGGCCCTGGCTTGGCCCCTGGCTGATCGCCTTGCGCTATGGCGTGGGCCATGGCGCCGTGGCCTCGTTCGGGCTGCTGGCGGCCTGGGCCTGGCTGGCGCCGGGCACCGAGTTTCCGCGGCTGTACTTTCTGGGCGGCGCCATTGCCATGCTGATCGCGGGCGAGTTCGGCAGCTACTGGCGCCTGCGCGTGCTGCGGCTGCAGGAAAGCCTGCGCTTCCTGAACGACAAGGCCGAGCGGCTGACGCGCCGGCTGTACCTGGTGAAGCTGTCGCACGACGAGCTCGAATACGAGATGGTGGACCGCCCGGGCACCCTGCGCGAGGCATTGATCGACCTGCGCTCCATGATGGACCGCTACACCCGCAGCAATCCACAGGACCTGAGCGGACTGCCCGGCGCGCAGATGATGCTGGACTTTGTGGTGACGCAATGCCGGGTGGAGACCGCGGCGCTGTACGAGGTGCGCATGGAACCGGTGCTGCAGCTGGAACGCGTGGCCGCCGTGGGCCGCATCGTGGACCCCGCGCCGGATGACCCGATCGTGCTGCGCGCGCTGGAAACCGGGCACCAGGTCCACCTGCAGGATGCCCTGCTGGAAAAGGCGCGGCGTTCATCGCTGATCGCGGCCACGCCGCTGATCAGCACCGAACGCCAGCCGTTTGGCCTGATGGTGATCGGCAACATGCCGTTCACCGCGCTGACCGCCGACAACCTGCAGACCGTGGCGGTCCTGCTTGAAAGCTATGCCGACTACCTGCGCCTGTCGGTCAGTGCGGGTGCCCTGCTCAAGGTCTGGCCCGATGCGCCGCGTGGCCTGGCCGGTGAGTTCGGCTGGCTCACCCGCTTGCGCACCGACTACGGGCTGGAAAGCCGCTGCGTGGTGTGGCGCGCCGAACATGCGCGAGACAAGGAAATCCTGGACGCCCTGATGGAACTGCACTCGCGCGGCGAGACCGCCTGGCGCTGGCCGCTGGAGGGCACCGGCCAGCGTGGCGCGCCCTGCGTGATTGCGCTGGTCCCGTTTTCCGACCCGGCGGGCGTGCGCATCTACAAGCAGCGGCTGTTCGACGGCATTGCCCAGCGCTTTGGCGAACTCAGCTCGCAGGAACTCAGCGCGTTTGATTTCCCGCTGGGGCGTGAGCATGGCTTTGCCCGGTTGCGCTGGCTGGTGGAGAGCAAGGAATGACCGGCTGGCTCAAGGTCGTGCTGGCGCTGGTGGCGGAGCTGGCGTCGCTGTTGCTGCTGGCAGATACCTGGCAGGTGGGCGACTACATGGTGGACAACCTGTCGGCCTATTTCGCCATGCACGGGCTGGCGGCGGCCGTATCGGCCTGGCTGGCCTGGGCGCTGCTGCCGCCGCAGTTCCGCTCGCCGGCCCGACCGGCCTATGCCCTGCTGTACTGCCTGGCGTTCTTTGTGCCGGTGCTGGGCGTGCTGTGCACGGTGCTGGCCGTGCAGGTGGCCCAGCGTTACCCCAAGATCCTGCGCACTGAACGGTTCGTGGCGGTGCACATGCCCGAGTTCTCGGAAGTCCAGCGCGAATCCACCGAGCGCAGCGATCTGCGGGCGGCCGACGCGCGGCGCATCCTGAAGGACCCGTCGCTGCCGCTGGAAACCCGGCTGCGTGTGCTGGTGGCGCTGCAATCCATGCGGCCCAAGGCGGCGGTGCCGCTGCTGCAAAGCCTGCTGGCCGATCCGTCGGAAGACATCCGCCTGCTGGCCTACAGCATGGTGGACGCCTGGGAGAAGGACCTCACGCGCCAGATCCAGCAGGCCCGGGCGCGTCTGGCCGAAGCGCGCGAAGGTGAGGAGCGCGCACCCCTGGTCAACGCACTGCGCCGCCTGGCCGAACTGCACTGGCTGCAGGTCGACACCGGACTGGCGCGGGGCGACTTGCGCCGTTTTGCGCTGGAGCAGGCCCAAAAGCTGTGCGAAGACGTGCTGGTGCTGGACTCCTACGTGCCCAGCGTGTGGCAGCTTTATGCGCGGGTGCTGATCGAACTGGACCAGCTGTCGGCGGCGGGGCGCGCGCTGGACCTGGCGCGCAAGGTGCGCATGCCGTTGCAGGAAATCTGGCCCCTGATGGCGCAGATCGCCTGGCTGCGCCGCGACCTGGATGGTGTGCGCAAGTACATGAGCCGCATGCCCGACTCCGCGCAGTTGCCGCACCAGTTGCGCGGCATGGCGGCCTTCTGGCGGCAAAAGCAGGTCAGCGGGGTGGACCTGCATGTCTGAACGTGAACCTCCACGCTCCCCCACTTCGTGTGGGTCGCTGCCCCCCGAGGGGGCCCGGGCCGGCTTGAGGCGGCCCGACGCCTGTGCGGCACCCACGGCCGATGTCGGCCTGTTGCTGGAGGGCACCTACCCCTATGTGTCGGGCGGAGTGTCCAGCTGGGTGCACCAGATCATCAATGGCTTTCCCGACCTGACGTTTGCCATCTGCTTCCTGGGTTCGCGGCGGCAGGATTACGCAGAGAAGAAATTCCAGCTGCCTGCCAATGTGGTTCACATCGAGGAGCACTACCTGTATGAAAGCGGGGGCACACCACCGGTGACACCACAACGCGGCGACGCGCAGATGTTCGAGCTCAACCGCGAGCTGCACGAATACTTCCGCGACCCCAGGAACATGGCGCAGCGGGGCGGTGAAGTGCTGGAATCCATCACCGGCGAACTCGAAGGCCGCATGGACCGGTCGCAGTTCCTGTACACCGAGGCGAGCTGGAACTACATCACCCAGCAGTACCGCGAGCGCTGCACCGATCCGAGCTTTGTGGACTATTTCTGGACGGTGCGCACCATGCACTCGCCGATCTGGGTGCTGTCGGCCATCGTGGAGAAATTTCCGCCGGTGCGCTGCTACCACTCGGTGTCCACCGGCTACGCGGGGTTCCTGGGTGCGCTGCTCAAGCGCCGATACAACCGCCACCTGATCCTGAGCGAGCACGGCATCTACACCAAGGAACGCCGCATCGACCTGTATGCCGCGCGCTGGATTGCCGACAACCGCACGCTGCTGCAGCGCGACGCCACGCATGCAGGCTACTTCCGCACCATGTGGATCCGCTTTTTCGAGGCACTGGGGCGCATGTGCTATGACGCCAGCGACCAGATCATTGCGCTGTACGAGGCCAACCGGTTGCGCCAGGTGCAGGACGGTGCCGATGCGCGGCGCACCAGCAACATCCCCAATGGCATCGATGTCGTGCGCTTTGGCGCCCTGCGCGCGCAACGGCCAGACAAGGTGCCGCCCATCATGTGCCTGATCGGCCGGGTGGTGCCCATCAAGGACATCAAGACCTACATACGTGCCACGCGCACCATTGCCAACCGCATGCCGCAGGTGCAGGCCTGGATTGCCGGCCCCGAGGAAGAAAGCCCCGACTACGCCGCCGAATGCAAGGACCTGGTGGCCAGCCTGGGCCTGCAGGACAACGTGAAGTTCCTGGGCTTCCAGAAGCTGACCGACCTGCTGCCGCAGATCGGCCTGGTGGTGCTCAGCTCCATCAGCGAGGCGCTGCCCCTGGTGATCCTGGAGGGTTACGCCGCCGGCGTGCCCACGGTGAGCACCGACGTGGGCTCGTGCCGCCAGCTGGTCTATGGGCTGGATGCCGAAGACCAGGCGCTGGGCGCGTCGGGTGAGGTGGTGGGCATCGCCGACCCGCAGGCACTGGCCGAAGCGGCCATGCGCCTGCTGGGCGACGAAGCCGCCTGGCACAAGGCCGCGCAGGCCGGCATCCAGCGGGTGGAGCGCTACTACACACACCCGGTGATGTTCGCGCGCTACCGCGCCGTGTACGACCTGGCGCTGGGCGTCACGCAACCGCCGGCACCACCGCCGGCCGCCGCAGACGACGGCGTTGACCTGCTGCTGGAGGGCTGATGGCCGGCATAGGCTTTGAGCTGCGCAAGCTGCTGCAACGAGAAAGCTACTTTGCGCTGGTGCGCGCCTATGCCTATGCGGGGCTGATCAGCTCGGGGCCCTGGGTGCTGTCCATCGTGGGCCTGGTGGTGATCGGTGTGCTGTCGGTCAACATCGTGGTGCCCAACCTGCTGGTCACGCAGTTCCAGGTGTCGGTGACCTACCTGATCGCCGGCTCGCTGATCCTGACCGGCGTGGTGCAGCTGGCCTTCACGCGCTGGGTCTCCGACCAGCTGTTCGCCCGCAAGGGCGGGGACATCGTGCCCAACTTCGCAGGCGTGCTGCTGGTGACCAACCTGGGTGCCGGCACGCTGGCGGTGATGCTCGCCTTCCTGGAGTTTCGCGAGGAAAGCGCGCTGTACCGCGTGCTGATGGTGGCCGGTTTTGTGACCATGTGCGACATCTGGGTGGCGACCATCTTCATGAGCGGCCTGAAGTTCTACAAGACCATCGTGGGACTGTTCGGCGGGGGCTACGCGATCTCCGTGCTGCTGGCGGTGCTGTTGCGCGAATATGGCCTGGAGGGACTGCTGGGCGGTTATGTGGTGGGCCAGTTCCTGATGCTGGTGGGCATGTTCTTCATCATCCTGCGCAGCTTTCCGGCCGAAAGGCTGATTGCCTTTGACTGTTTCCAGCCCGGCGCGATGCTGCCCACGCTGATGGCGGTGGGCTTCCTGTACAACTTTGCGATCTGGGCCGACAAGATTGTTTTCTGGGTCGCACCCGAAACCAGCCAGGCCGTGATCGGCCCGCTGCGCGCCAGCGTGATCTATGACATGCCGGTGTTCCTGGCCTATCTGAGCATCATCCCCGGCATGGCGGTCTTCCTGGTGCGGTTCGAGACCGATTTTGTAGAGTGGTACGACAAGTTCTACAACGCCGTGCGCGAGGGCGGCTCTCTGGAGGAAATCGCCCGCATGCGCGACGAGATGGTGTTCGCCGTGCGCCAGGGCCTGTTCGACATCGTGAAGATCCAGACCCTGGCGGTGCTGGTGATGGTGGTGTTTGCGCCCACGATCTTTGACAAGCTGGGCATCAGCCCGCTGTACCTGCCGCTGTTCTATGTGGACGCGGTGGCCGCCAGCATGCAGGTGGCGCTGCTGGCGGTGATGAACGTGTTTTTCTATCTGGACCGCCGCCGTGCGGTGCTGGCCACCGTGGCGCTGCTGTCGGTGCTGAATGTGATGCTGTCCATCGTGTCGCTGAAGCTGGGCGTGGCGTTTTACGGCTACGGATTTGCGGCGTCGCTGCTGATCACGCTGGTGGTGTCGCTGCGGGTGCTGGAGCGCAAGATTTCGCGGCTGGAGTATGAGACGTTCATGCTGCAGTGAGTCGCCCGCCACACAAGCAACCATCATTCCCGACGGAGCACCTGGATGATTGAACTGAGCAAGGAAGACCGGCAACAGGCCATGGCCTCCATCGAGCGCTACTTCCGGCAGAACATGGAAGAGCCGATCGGCAACATCGCTGCTGGCGGCTTGCTCAGCTTTTTCCTGGAAGAAATCGGGCCCAGCATCTACAACAAGGGCGTGGCGGATGCCCAGGAACGGCTGCAGGCCCGGGTGTCAGAGCTGGACTTTGAAGTCCATGAAGAGGCGTTTTCGTACTGGCGCAAATACGACCAGGCTTCCCGTCCCCGCAAATGATGCCTTGGGCTAAGCGCCGCGCACGCGTCCGGCCAGCCACACCAGAACGAGCACCGGCACCCCCAGCGCCGCCGTGGCGTTGAAGAAATCCACATACCCGTGCAGGTCCACATACTTGCCCGAAAACCCCGCCAGCCATTTGGGCAGCAGCAGCATCATGGAGCTGAACAACGCGTACTGCGTGGCGGAATAGCTCACATTCGTCAGCGACGACAGGTAGGCGATGAACGCCGCCGATGCAATGCCCGACGACAGGTTGTCGGCCGACACCACCCAGATCAGGGCCTGCACGTCGTGCCCGCGCCCGGCCAGCCAGGCAAACAGCAGGTTGGTGCCTGCGCTCAGCACAGCGCCCAGCATCAGCACGCGCATCACGCCGAACCGCATGGACAGCGCGCCGCCAATGAAGGCGCCCACCAGCGTCATGATCACGCCGTAGATCTTGGTCACGGCGGCGACCTCGTCCTTGGTGTAGCCCATGTCCACATAGAAGGGGTTGGCCATGATGCCCATCACCACGTCGCTGATGCGGTACACCGCAATCAACCCCAGGATCAGCGCGGCCTGCCATCGGTAGCGGCGGATGAAATCCGCAAACGGCTCCACCAGCGCGCCCTGCAGCCATTCGGCGGCGTTGCGCGCGGGCGGCAGCGCGGCACGCACCGGCTCGCGTGACAGCAGCACCGTGACCACGCCCACCAGCATGGACGCGGCCATGACCAGGTAGGCGGTTTGCCAGGCGGCGTGCTGGTAATTGCCAGCCGTGGCCACCTCGGCCCGCGCTGCAATCCACAGCACGCCGGCACCGGCCCAGATCATGGCCAGGCGGTAGCCCGTCTGGTAGGTGGCGGCCAGGGCCGCCTGGCGCTGCGTGTCGGCCGATTCGATGCGAAAGGCGTCCAGCGCGATGTCTTGCGTGGCCGAGCCAAAGGCCACGGCCAGCGCACACCAGACGATGGGCCCCAGCGCGTCGCGCGGGTCGGCCAGCGCCATGCCCGCCAGACCGGCCATGATCAGGGCCTGGGACAGCAGCAGCCAGCCGCGCCGGCGTCCCAGCGTAGTGGTCAGTCCCGGCAGCGGCAGCCGGTCCACCAGCGGGGCCCAGCACCATTTGAAGCCATAGGCCAGGCCGACCCAGCTCAGGTAGCCAATGGTGGTGCGGTCAATGCCGGCCTCGCGCAGGCGAAAGCTCAGTGTGCCCAGTACCAGCAACAGGGGCAGTCCGGCCGAAAAGCCCAGCGCCAGCATTCGCAGTGTCGCGGGTTCCAGGTACACCCGCAGGGTGTCGCCCCAGGAGGGGCGTGCGGCCGGCGTGGCCGTTGCGGAAGGGGAGGGGGATTCGAAATCGTCTGACATGAATGGTGCGGCTTCTGTTTATTATTGCCCCATGTGCACGCTCTGCTTGGCCAAAAACTCCGCCTGGGCTGGCCGCCGTGGCTTTTTGCTGGCTGCCGGGGCTGCAGCCGCGACCGCGGTCACCGCGCCGGCGCTGGCGCAGGTCGAGGTGGGCGATGCCTCGCGCCTGCGTACCCTGGTACCGGCAGGGGAGCTTGAATCTGCCGCCGGTCAGCAATACGCACAGATGCTGGCACAGGCACGCGCCCAGCGCGCGCTGGCGCCGGACAACCATCCGCAGCTGCAGCAGCTGCGCGCCATCGGCAGCCGGCTGATCCCGTTCACCACCAAATGGAACGACCGCGCCAGCGGCTGGAAGTGGGAAGTCAACCTGATCGGCAGCAAGCAGATCAACGCCTTTTGCATGCCCGGCGGCAAGATCGCGTTCTACACCGGCATCCTGGACCAGCTCAAGCTCACCGAGGACGAAGCCGCCATGATCATGGGTCACGAGATGGCCCATGCGTTGCGTGAACATGCCCGTTCGCGCATTGCCAAGACGCAGGGTACGGGCGCACTGCTGTCCATTGGCGCGCAGTTGCTGGGCCTGGGCCAGCTGGGTGATGTGGCCGCAAGCATCGGCACGCAGCTTATCACCCTGAAATTCAGCCGCTCGGACGAGACCGAGGCCGATCTGGTGGGGCTGGAGCTGGCCGCGCGTGCCGGCTACAACCCGGACGCATCGGTCAGCCTGTGGAAGAAGATGACGGCTGCCGCAGGCGGCGGCGGACCGGGCTTTTTGTCCACCCACCCCAGCGGCCCGGAGCGCATCCGCGAGCTGGAGGCCAATGTGCCCAAGGTGCGCGGCCTGTACCAGGCGGCGCGCAGGAGCTGAAGCGTGCGCCGGGCTCAGGTGCCCTTGACATAGGGGTTGGTCTGCCGCTCGCGCCCGAACGTGCTTTCGGGTCCGTGGCCGGGGATGAATACCGTGTCGTCACCCATGGGCCACAGCCGCTGCGCGATGCTGTCCAGCAAATGCTGGTGATTGCCGCCGGGGAAATCCGTGCGGCCGATGCTGCCGGCAAACAGCACGTCACCCACAAACGCACGCTTCATTTCGGGCGAATGGAACACCACATGCCCTGGTGTATGTCCGGGGCAGTGGCGCACATCCAGCACATGACCGGCCAGCTCGACGGTATCGCCGTCATGCAGCCAGCGCGTGGGCGTGAAAGTGTCTGAAGGGGGGAAGCCGAACATCGCCCCCTGCTGCGGCAGTCCGTCAATCCAGAACTGGTCACCGGGGTGAGGGCCGATGATGGGAAGCGACAGCCGCCGCGCCAGCTCGGCCGTGCCGCCCGCGTGATCGATGTGGGCATGGGTCAGCCAGATCTGCTCCAGTTTCAGGTCCAGGCGTTCCACTTCGTCCAGCAGATCATCCAGGTCGCCGCCGGGGTCGATCACGGCGGCTTGCCGGGTGGTGTCGTCCCAGACCAGGGAACAGTTTTGCTGGAAGGCGGTGACGGGAATGGTGAGGTACTGGAGCATGGCCCCGCAATTATGCGTAGGGCACGTACTCCAGACCGTGTTCGGCCAGTCCGGTCAGGTTGATGCGGGCCAGATTGGCACCGCCTTCGGCGGCCAGCAGTGCCAGTGAAGCCTGGCTGGCCATGCCCGTGTCGAGCAAACGGGTGTAGTAGGCCTGCTCTGCCGCGGTGGGAACCGCGCCGGTGACGTTGCCGTACAGGAGGTTCACGAACGATTCGTGCGTGTGCGGCACGCCCAGGGCCGCATCGATCACGTAGTCAGCCACCTGGCTGGCGCTGTGCCCGCTGTCCAGCTGGGCCAGTACGCGGCCCAGATGGCTTGGGTTGAGAATGGCGGCGGTGCCCACCACCGCGCCCAGGATCTTGGCGGCCAGGCCGGCATTGCCATCCAGGTCCAGTGCGACATGGCGGTCGGCAAACACCAGGCGTTCCACACCACGCAGCATATCCGTGCCTTCGGCGCCGCTGCGGTCCACCACGCGGTAGCCGTCAGCCACACGGTCGATCTGGAAGCCCGCCTTGGCGCGCTGGTAGTACGCGGTGTCCTGGCCTTCACCCCCCAGCAGGATGTCGTTGCCCCCTTGTCCGTGCAACGCGTCATTGCCGTCACCACCGGCCAGCCGGTTGTCCAGCCCGTTGCCGGTCAGGACATCGTCGTGGGCGGACCCGGTGGCGTTCTCGATCCAGGTGCTGGAGTCGATGCGCAAGGTGTCGTCGTAGGTGCTGTGGCTGACCGTGCGCGATCCGCCGGAACCACTGTAGGCAAAGGCGTGCACTGTCAGCCCCACGGCGCTGGCTGCGCCTGGTGACAGGTCCAGGTGGACGCTGCCGGCGGCCTGGCTGGCATCCAGCGTGTCGTTGCCGCTGCTGTCCCATATCACCCGGAAATTGCCCTGGAACGCGTCGTCCGCGATGTTGTAGACCGTGTCGTCCGCATTGTGCCGGGCTGCGCCATACAGCGCCTGCAGCGCCTGGATGTCCAGTGCCATGGGCTCGTCAGGGTAGTGCGACAGCGCGCCTTCGCGGTTGCCCTCCACGGGCGAGTAGCTCATGACGGTGTTGGTGATGACGTCGTCATGCGATCCGAGTGTTTCGCCGCCTTCAAACGGATGTTTCAGTCCCAGCGCATGCAGCGTCTCGTGAAGAATCAGGCCCGGCCTGTAGTGGCTCCATTCCGCCCCGGCCTGGGCCCGGCCGATCCAGATGTCACCGCCAATGTCGTTAGACGAAGGGTAAAACGCAAAACCCGAGTAACCCATGTCGTTGGGCCGCTGCGAATAGGCATACCGCAGTACACCGTAACTGCCACCGGAATCCGGCACCTCGACAAACTGGACATTGCACACGGCCTCGATGTTGGCCAGAACCTTGCGGGTGACATCGCGATCGGCCTCGCTCAGGGCGCTCATGCTGGCGCTGAAGGACGAGGCGGCCGGGTTGAAACCCGAATCGGCCTGGGCGAACGAATAGCTGATCACGATGGGCCCGTTGCCCCCCTGGGCCGCCCAGCGGCTGCCTGCCATCAGCGCGGCGGGCCCGGTCGTGCGCACGTCCTGGGGGACGGCCTCTGACACGACGGGACTGACACTTGATGCGGCGGTGGACATGACTGCTCCTGCGAATCCGTTGAATCCGGGCCGCATCGGTCGAGGCGGTCCTTGAGTTCAATTTCGGACTCGTTGGGCAGTTCGTCATAGGGTGTATGTCACACGGCGCTTAGGCCGTTTGCTTACTCGGGCTCCCAAACTGTGTACGGTTTGTACGAATGTCAGCCGGTTGCTGCAAACGTATCAGGATGCTACTGGTGCCTGGCGGGCAGGCCACAGCACGGAGGCGATGGCCACCACCATCAGCAAAACGGCGGCCCAGTCCTGCCAGTGCAGCACTTCGCCCAGCCACAAGGCGCCGCTGAACACGCCCAGCACCGGAATGAACATCACGCTGAGCGTGGACGCCACCGGCGGCAGGCCGCGTGCCAGGTAGAACCAGGCGGCATGCGCATAGCCGAAGATCAGTACTGCGTTGTAGCCAATGGCCCACCAGGTCGCGTGGCTGGGGGCTTTCCACTGCGGCCGCTCGAACACGATGGACAGTGCGCTGATGACGACCGCGGTCAGCACCGTCATCCAGAACGAAATGGCCAGCGTGGGCGCTTCAATGCGCGTTCGCCGCAGCAGCTGGGTGCCCAGGGCCCAGGTGGCTGCCGCCACCAGGGCCAGCGCCACCCCCGCGGGCTTGCCGGCCAGGCCCATGAACTCATGCCACAGCAGCAGCGCCACGCCGACGGCGGCGGCGCCCACGCCCACCCAGCCGCGCCGCGACAGCGCCGTGGCAAATACGAGGGCGCCGATCACCGCCGAAAAGATCGGCATGGTGTAGCCCAGGATCGCAGCACGTCCGCTGGACAGTGTCTTGACCGCCAGGATGATGCAGGCATGCCAGACAAACATGTTGGTGGCTGCCAGCCACAGCAGCCGGGGCCAGTCCTTGCGGGCAATGCGAAACGGCACTTTCAGCACCAGCAGCCCCAGCGCCAGCACCGGGATGCCCAGCCAGATGGACAAGGCGCGAAAGCTCAGCGCCGGGTAGTCGGTCACGCCCAGCTTCATGATGGGCCAGTTCAGGCCCCATACCAATGTAAGCAGGACGAGGATGATGAGTTGTTGTCGGCTGAGCTGCGGCATCGGCCGATCCTAGCGGTAACCGTAAAATTCCGCCCATGACCTTCATTGACATGCTGCACGACGCCCAGCAGCACAACGGCTCCATGCTCTGCGTGGGGCTGGACCCGGAGCCCACGCGCTTCCCGGCCGGGCTCAAGGGCGATTCAAACAAGATCTACGACTTCTGCGCCCGCATCGTGGATGCAACAGCCGACCTGGCCATTGCCTTCAAGCCGCAGATTGCCTACTTTGCCGCCCACCGTGCCGAGGGACAGCTGGAGCGGCTGATGGAGCACATGCGTCGCGTGGCGCCACGCGTGCCCATCATCCTGGACGCCAAGCGCGGCGACATCGGCGCCACCGCCGAGCAGTACGCCCGGGAGGCCTTTGAGCGCTATGGCGCCGATGCCGTCACGCTGTCGCCCTTCATGGGGTTTGACTCGGTGCAGCCTTACCTCAAGTTCGAAGGCAAGGGCGCCTTCCTGCTGTGCCGCACCTCCAACCCCGGTGGTGACGACCTGCAGAACCAGCGCCTGTCGTCGATCGACGGCGCGCCGCTGCTGTACGAGCATGTGGCCCGTCTGGCCCAGGGCCCCTGGAACCTCAACGGCCAGCTGGGGCTGGTGGTGGGGGCGACCTACCCGGCGGAGATCGAGCGGGTGCGCGCCGTGGCGCCGACCCTGCCGTTGCTGATTCCCGGTGTGGGCGCGCAGGGTGGCGACGCCGTGGCCACCGTGCGTGCAGGCTGGCGCCCCGGGGCGCCCATTGTGGTGAATTCATCGCGCGCCATCCTGTACGCGTCCGCGGGTGACGACTTTGCGGCTGCTGCGCGGGCCGAGGCGCTCAGGACGCGCGACCTGCTGCAGGCCGCGCGGCCCATTTAGGGCCCAGCATCACCACGGCCAGCGCGGCCACCACCAGGGCCACTCCGGCCCACTGCCAGGCCGTCACCACCTCACCCAGCACCAGCATGCCGGTGGTCAGGCCCACCACCGGAACACCCAGACTGAAAGGTGCGACGCGGTTGGCCGGATGCCGCTTGAGCAGGCTGGTCCACATGGCATAGGCCAGGATGGTCGCCACCCAGCCCAGGTAGGCCACCGACAGCCAGCCCGTCAGGGGGGCCGCCAGCCAGTTCCAGCGGACCTGCGGCGCATCAAACGCCAGCGCAAACAGCATGAACGGCACGATGGGCACCAGGCTGCTCCACACCACGAAACCCAGCGGGTCGAAGCTGCTGTTGCTCTGCTGGGCCTTGCGCGCCACGATGTTGGACGCGGCCCACATGGCGGCAGCGCACAGGTTCAGAACCAGGCCCCAGAACGTGGTGGCTGTGCCTGCACCGGCGGGTGCGATGTAGTTCATGGCAAAGCAGGCCAGACCCAGCGCAGCCAGCAGCAGCCCCAGCTGCAGTGGCCGCCCCGGCCGTTCGTGCAGCAGCACAAAACCGAAAATGGCGGTGAAGAAGACCTGCGTCTGCATGAGAACCGACGCGAGCGCAGCCGTCATGCCGACCTTGAGAGCGCTGAACAGGAAGCCAAACTGCCCCACACCCTGGCACAGCCCGAACAGCAGCACCCATTTCCAGTGCAGCCGCGGCGCCTTGACCAGGAACACCAGCGGCAGCACGGCAAACACATAGCGCGCGGCGCCCAGCTGGAAAGGCGTGAAGTCACGCAACGCGAACTTCATGGCCACGAAGTTCAGGCCCCAGATGACCACCACGGCCAGCGCAGCGGTGTAGTCGCGGCCCTCCAGGTGGTGTTGGGCAGCGATGGACATGGGGGCTCCCGGAGATAAGGACTAGACAGCAGGCGGTGGGCCAGCCACAACAGTGTCCGGCTCAGCCATTTTGCCTGTGGGCGGCATCACCTTCATGAATTGCAGGTTTGCGCAGATTCATGGTCCGACAACTGAAGTCTTTCACCCAGATACAGGAGCTTCTCCTGTGCGAACTGCAAAAGAATACAGGGCTGCACGGCGTCAGCCCCAACCTGGTGGCGTTGCCTGAGCGGGATTCGACGGGTTGCAACTGGAGCGTGGGTACCTGGGCGGGTGCGGGCGCCGCCCAGGCAGGGGCCAGGGCGCAGCTGGCAGCCCTGGTATCTGACCTGCAGCGAAGGTACAACGCGATCGGCCGGCTGCCCTAGACGGGCGGCGCGCCTGTCAGGCTGCCGCCCGCGACGCGTCCAGCTGCGCCTTGGCGCGCGTGGCCAAAGCCACTTCGCCCGGTGTCTCGGGTGTCCAGGTGTCCACCGGCATGGGCCGGCCGTGCGAGTCCACCGACACAAAGACGATCAGGCATTCGGTGGTCTTTTCCAGCTGGCCGCCCTTCATGTCGCCGCTGCGTACCTCCACGGCGATGTTCATGCTGGTGTTGCCGGTGTAGGCCAGCCGTGCCTCGACCTCGACCAGGTCGCCGATCATGATCGGCCGGTGAAAACGGATGCCGCCGACATAGACGGTGATGCAATAGCGCTTGGCCCAGCTGGTGGCGCAGGCATAGCCCGCCTCGTCAATCCACTTCATGACCGTGCCGCCGTGGACCTTGCCACCGAAGTTGACAGTGCTCGGTTCAGCCAGGAAGCGCAGGGTGATGGAGGACATG
>CAZUJD010000010.1:0-1413 GCA_964620025.1 uncultured Ramlibacter sp.
CGCAGGCTTGACTGTTGCGTACCGAGAAACGAGCGGATTACCCAGGGCGCAATGCCCCTGAAGGTTGGGCCGCGGCCTGATTCACCCTCCGTCTTGACAAGCCTGAGGATGAAACCGGTAGTGGCTTATGGGAATGCGAAGGCGATTCAGCCGGGCACATAGCCGGCATCGCCGCTCAGGTCCTGCGGTCGCGGTAGTAGGCCGGCGTCTGGCCAGTCCACTTCTTGAAGGCCTTGCGGAAATTGGACACATCAGAGAACCCGCTGCGCTCGGCGATCTCGTCCACTGACAGGCCTGTGCGCTCCAGAAACTCGATCGCCACCCGTTTGCGTATGCCATCCAGAATATCCTGGTAGCTTGTGCCAGCCTCCGACAGGCGACGATGCAGGGTGCGGGGTGACAGGTTCAACTGCGCGGCCATGGCTTCGGCGCGGGGCAGGTCGCCCACGCTGTTGAGACAGACCTCCTTGATGGAGCGCACCAGCGGGTGCTCCCCCCGGATGGCCTCCAGCATGCGGCTGCAAAAACTGGTGCACACATCGGCCATGACGGGGTTGGCATTGGGCAGCCGCATGCCCAACAGCGATGCGTCAAATTCCCACTGCATGACCGGCGCGTCAAACACGACCGGGCAACGCAACACCGCTTCATACTCCGCGGCATGGGGCGGCGCCGGATAGGGCAGCAGCAGTCGCTGTGCCTCGAAGGGACGTTCCAGGATGCGGCTGATGAGCGCATGGATGGAACTGAACCAGAACTCGGTGACCAAGGGCAGCAGCGCCCCAAGAGCGACCACGTCATGGCCCTCGAAAATGGCCACGTCGCCCTGGATGCGGAAACTTTTCTCCAGCACCGGGCCGGCCAGACGCACATGTTGCATGCCGAACGCGACCGCCTCGCCGAACGTCGCGCTGGTCACGATCGCGTAGCCCCACACACCGAAGTCCGAGATGCGCTGGCGTTGTCCGGCCCGCAAGCCAATGGCGGGCTCCGGCGTCAGCCGAGCCACATTGGCAAACAGCGCAATCTTCTGCGCGTTCGACAGTCGTGTTTCGTTATGGTCCAGGGCATCGGGCGTGATGCCAGTGCCTTCGCACAGCTGCTCAGTAGTTACCCCTAGTTCGAGCAACGCGGTGGTCAGCGCCGACAGTCCTTGCATGCTGTGCAGCAAGGCATCCATATCGTTATTCCCATAGCGGCCGACATACACCGGCGAGGCTCCTGGGCTGGGAAAGGTGATGGGTTGCATGGCGGCAAATCGCACGAAGGGCGTGGCAGATTTTCACCCAAATGTGTCGGTCTTGAACCTAGGCATAAACCTGATGACCTTCTAAATTTGGACCCGAGTCAGGTGGTACGCCTTTCGTCACACGCCTGGCCGATGGAGACAACCATGAACAAGCCAATCGAAGC
>CAZUJD010000010.1:1423-22310 GCA_964620025.1 uncultured Ramlibacter sp.
GTCACCTCCCCGATGCGTCGGACCCGGGAGACCGCGGCGCCGCTGGCAGCCGCCGTCGCCAACGACAAAGTTGCGCGCCTTTTTGCACGGCAGCAAGCCGCTTTTGCCGCACAGCCGTCCCCTACGCTGGAGCAGCGGCGAGGCTGGCTCAAGGCGCTCAAGCGTCAGGTCACTCGCTACCAGGACGTACTGGCAGCCGCCATGAGCGAAGACTTCGGCTACCGCGCCCCCGCCGAGTCCAAGATGCTGGACCTGCTGGGTTCAGTGCTCGAACTCAACCACGCCCTGTCGCATGTGGCCCGCTGGATGAAACCCAGCCGCCGCTCCACCGAGCTGCTGTTCCTGAGCAACAGCGTCAAGGTGATCTACCAGCCCAAGGGCGTGGTGGGCGTCATCGTGCCCTGGAACTTCCCCATCTACCTCGCGGTGGGTCCGCTGGTGGCCGCGCTGGCCGCAGGCAACCGCGTCATGATCAAGATGCCTGAAGTGACACCGTTCACCAACGCGGCACTCAAGAAGATGCTCGCCGAGGTGTTTGACGAGGACCTGGTCGCGGTTGTGGGCGAAGAACTGCAGGACCCCAACGTGTTCACCTCGCTGCCCTTCAACCACATCGTGTTCACCGGCTCGCCCGCCGTCGGGCGCATCGTGATGCGCAGCGCGGCGGAGAACCTGACACCCGTGACACTGGAGCTTGGCGGCAAGTCGCCCGCGCTGGTGACACGCAACTACCCCGTGGACGATGCGGCCAAACGCATCACCCACGGCAAGGCCGCCAACTGTGGGCAGATCTGCGTCGCGCCCGACTACGCCCTGGTCCCGCGCGAGCGTGTGGCCGACTTCGTGGCCGGCGTCAAGCGCACCTTCGGCCGCTTCTATGACAACCAGACGGCGGGCAACGCCGACTACACCGCCATCGTGAACGAGCGCCAGCACCAGCGCGTGAATGCATTGCTGGAGGACGCCCGCGCCAAGGGGGCCCTTGTCGAGGCCTGTGGGCCGCAGGCGCCGGGCAACGGGCGCCAGATGCCGCTGCACATCGTCACCGGCCTCAAGCCCGACATGCGGGTGATGCAGGAGGAGCTGTTCGGCCCCATCCTGCCCGTGGTGCCCTACGACACCATGGAGGAGGCGATCGCCTTCATCAACGCCCGCCCGCGCCCGCTGGCGCTGTACTGCTTCAGCCACGATGCCGCCGAACGTCAGGGCTTGCTGCGTCGCACGCATTCCGGTGGCGTGGCCATCAACGACTGGGGCTGGCAGGTGGTCAATCACGATGCGCCCTTTGGCGGCGTCGGCAACTCGGGCATGGGCAGCTACCACGGCGTGGAAGGCTTTCGGGAGCTGTCGCACGCCAGAACGGTGTTCAAGCGACACCGCTTCTTCCCGGTCGACCTGTTCTACCCGCCCTACGGCAATCTCGTTCAACGCCTGTCCATGAGCTGGTTCCTGGGCCATGGCGATCCCAGCCTGGGCACCACACCCCACCATCAAAAGGAGCACCGGAAGTGAGCATCGAAACCTTTGACTATGTGGTGGTGGGCGGCGGCTCCGCCGGCTGCGTGATTGCCTCGCGCCTGAGCGAGGACCCGGGTGTGTCGGTCTGCCTGCTGGAGGCTGGTGGCCCGGACAACAACCCGGTCATTCACGCGCCCGCAGGCGTGGTGGCCATGCTGCCCATTCCGTTCAAGAACTGGGCCTTCAAGACCGTGCCCCAGAAAGGCCTGAACGGTCGCCAGGGCTACCAGCCGCGCGGGAAGGTGCTGGGCGGCTCCAGTTCCACCAACGCCATGCTCTACGTGCGCGGCAACCGCTGGGACTACGACCACTGGGCTTCGCTGGGCAACTCCGGCTGGTCCTATGACGAGGTGCTGCCCTATTTCAAGCGCGCGGAGAACAACGAGCGGTTTGGCGCCGACGCGTTCCATGGCGCCGGTGGCCCGCTCAATGTGGCCGACCTCAAGCCCTGGAAGGACGAAACCGGCGCCTATGGCCCCAGCGCGTTGAACAAGGCCTTCCTGGAAGCTGCTGCCTTGAACGGCGTGCCCAATGTGGCTGACTACAACGGCGCCGAACAGTTCGGCTCCTTCATCTACCAGGTCACTCACAAGAACGGCGAGCGCTGCAGTGCCGCCAAGGGCTACATCACGCCCCACCTCTCCCGGCCCAACCTTGCGGTCAAGACCCACACACGGACCACCCGCATTCTGATGGACGGCCGCCGAGCCCGGGGCGTGTCCTATGCGCAAGGCGGCCAGACCCTGGAAGTGAAGGCACGCCGCGAAGTCATCGTCTCGGCCGGTGCATTCGGCTCGCCGCAGCTACTCATGCTCTCGGGCATTGGCCCGGCGCAGGAGTTGCTGCGCCACGGTATCGGCGTGGTGCACCACCTGCCTGGCGTGGGCCAGAACCTGCAGGATCACATCGACCACGTGCAGAGCTACCGTACACGCAGCAACACCGACAGCTTCGGTGTTTCAGTCCGCGGCACGGCCAAGGTGACGCCGGCCCTGCTGGAGTGGAAGAACCACCGGCGCGGCATGCTGACCAGTACGTTCGCAGAGTCGGGAGCCTTCCTGCGGTCTTCACCCGGTACGGCCGTGCCCGACCTGCAGCTTGTTTTTGTCGTCGGCATCGTGGACGACCACAGCCGCAAGCTGCACCTGGGCCACGGCTATTCCTGCCATGTGGACGTGTTGCGACCCTACAGCCGCGGCCATGTCACCCTGGCCAGCGCCGACCCCCATGCCGCGCCCGTCATCGACCCCAAGTTCCTGGACGACGAGCGCGACCTGGACCTGCTGGTCAGGGGCGTGCAGATGCAGATGCAGATCCTGGAGTCACGCCCCTTCGACGGCTACCGGGGCAAGATGTTCTATGCCGTAGACCGCAAAAATGTGGAAGCCATCAAGGCCGACATCCGCAACCGCGCCGACAGCCAGTACCACCCGGTGGGCACCTGCAAGATGGGTGCGCCCGGCGACACCATGGCCGTGCTGGACCACCAGCTGCGGGTGCGCGGCATTGAAGGCCTGCGCGTGGCCGACGCCTCCATCATGCCCACCCTGTGCGGCGGCAACACCAATGCGCCCACCATCATGATCGGCGAGAAGGCTGCAGACATGATCCGCGCCGCCGCCAGAGCCTGATGTCTTCAACAACGTAAACCCCATGACCCCTCAAGACAACAAGCGCCGACTGCTGCTTGCCGCAGCGCTTTTCCTTGGCACAGCCGGCTGCGCGCCGATGGCTCTGGCCCAGACTGCCGCCGACGCCCCGCGGGCCTCCGTGGCGCCGGGGCGCTGGATCACACTGGACGAACTGGAAAAGTCCCTGCCGCCGGCACCGGCCGTGGTGGGCTTCGACATCGACGACACGCTGATCTTTCCCAGCCCGGGGTTCAACATCGTGCTGAATGGGCGCGACGCCAGCGGCACCAACCCGTACGGCGCGGACATGCGCGCCGTCATTGCCAACCCGAAGTCCCGGGAAGACCTGCACACAGTGCACGACGCCTATGCCCTGCCCAAGCTCATGGGGCGCAAGCTGATCGAACTGCACAAGCGCCGAGGCGACCGCATCCATTTCATCACGGCACGCGTGGGCCGTTGGCGCGCGGGGCATACGTGTGGTGCGAGCCGCCAACGCCATTGCCTACGACAAGCTGCCCACCAACGGCAAATTTGGTGAAGAGGTCATCATCGACTCGGATCGCTGAGTCTGTGCAACCGGTGGGGGGGGATAGCCCGGCCACGAACGCTCGGGACCCACCGCGGTCATTCAACAGCATTCCAGCGATTGGAAATGCACGGCTTTTCCATCTCCTTTCAGTCCGGGCCATTGGTACACTAGCGGCCCATCCGCTTCACAGCCTCTGGACGTACACCATGATCCGCTGCACTCGAAGCCGCAACCGGGCCGCCGCGCGCGCATTCGCTGCGCTGGCCCTGTTTGGCGGCACACTGACCGCCCTTCCCGTACCCACAGCCGCCCAGGGCATCGTCCGCGAGGCGCCCAAAGACGTGCGGCCCGGACGCCTGGTTGTTACAGCCGCGCCCCAGATCACGCTGGACGACAAGCCCGACCGGCTCTCGCCCGGCGCCCGCATCCGTGACCTGAACAACATGCTGGTCATGTCCGCCGGCATCACGGGCCAGGACATCCCCGTGGTGTACCGCCGCGATGCCGCCGGCCTGGTGCACGAGGTCTGGGTGCTGACACCCGACGAATACCGCCGCCTGGGCGGCATTGATGCCAGCAGCGCCGAAGGCCACAAGCGCCTGGCCGAACTGCTGGCCCTGATTTTTGGTGCACGCAAGTAAGCCGGGGGCCGCATGAGCAAGAAAGTCTTTATCAAAACCTTCGGCTGCCAGATGAACGAGTACGACTCGGACAAGATGGCCGACGTGATGAATGCCGCACAGGGCTACGAACCCACACAGGACGTGGAGCAGGCCGACCTGATCCTGTTCAACACCTGTTCGGTACGCGAGAAGGCGCAGGAAAAGGTCTTCAGCGACCTGGGCCGCGTGCAGCACCTCAAGCAAAAGGGGGTGTTGATCGGCGTGGGGGGTTGCGTGGCCAGCCAGGAAGGCGCAGAGATCATCAAGCGCGCGCCATACGTGGACGTGGTGTTCGGCCCCCAGACGCTGCACCGCCTGCCTGAACTGCTGGCAGAGCGCGCGCGCCAGAAGCGTCCGCAGGTGGACATCAGCTTTCCCGAGATCGAGAAATTCGACCACCTGCCTCCCGCCCGGGTAGAGGGCGCCACGGCGTTCGTGAGCATCATGGAAGGCTGCAGCAAATACTGCAGCTACTGCGTGGTGCCCTACACGCGTGGCGAAGAAGTCTCGCGACCGTTTGACGACGTGCTCGCCGAGATCGCCGGCCTGGCCGCCCAGGGCGTGCGCGAGGTCACGCTGCTGGGCCAGAACGTCAATGCCTACCGGGGCGCCATGGGCGGCACCGCCGACATCGCCGACTTTGCCCTGCTGATCGAATATGTTGCCGACATCCCCGGCATTGAGCGCATCCGCTACACCACCAGCCACCCCAACGAATTCACCCAGCGCCTGATCGACGTGTATGCCCGGGTACCCAAGCTGGTCAGCCACCTGCACCTGCCCGTGCAGCATGGCAGCGACCGCATCCTGATGGCGATGAAGCGCGGCTACACCGCCATGGAATACAAGAGCACCGTGCGCAAGCTGCGCGCGATCCGCCCCGACATGGCCATGAGCAGCGATTTCATCGTGGGATTTCCCGGCGAGACCGATGACGACTTCAACAGGATGATGAAACTGATCGACGACGTGCAGTTCGACAACAGCTTCAGCTTCATCTTCAGCCCCCGCCCCGGCACGCCCGCAGCCAACCTGCATGACGACACGCCCCATGCCGTGAAGCTGGCGCGGCTGCAGCAGTTGCAGGCCGTGATCGAGGCCAACATCCGGCGCTTCAGCGCCGAGCGGGTGGGCACGGTGCAGCGCATCCTGGTCGAAGGTCCGTCCCGCAAGGATGCGTCCGAGCTGGCCGGGCGCACTGAATGCAACCGCGTGGTGAACTTCAAGGGCCACCCGCGCCTGGTGGGCCAGATGGTGGACGTGACGGTAACCGAGGCCTATCCGCATTCGCTGCGGGGCGAGGTTCGCCTGACACAGGACGAACCGGCCTGAGCCTGTACCGGCGCGCATGGGCTCATTTCGCCAGCTGCTGCTGGTTGCCTTCCTGCTGATCGCCGCCCTGCTGGGCGGCACGGCCCTGCGCGCGGTGGTCATCCTGGACCGGCTGATGGCCCAAAGCAGCACAGAGGCGGCGCGTGCGCTGGACCTGAGTGCGGCGGTACAGACACTGGCGGCGCGCACCACGGCCATGGAACGTGCCGCACGCCAGTCATTGATCCTGAACGACGGCGTGTTGCGCAGGCAATACGAAACAGAGGCGGCCGCCGCCCGCGCTGCGGTGGCACGCCTGGTCGGGCACGGCTTGCCCGGAGACGACGCCGCCGCCTGGCGCGCACAGCTGGACACCATTGCGGAATGGATGGACGGCACGGCCGCCACGGCGCTGGACCGCGAACGGCTGGTGGCAACGGCTTTTCGGGAACTGGGCGTGATCCACAGCGCAATGTCGGGCCGGGTGCAGGCCCTGATCGAAAACCGCAACACAGCCCTGCAGGAACAGCTGGGCGCCAGCCGGGCCCGGCTGATGCAGCAGGTGGTGCTGGCCATTGCCATGGCGGTGGCGCTGGCCATGGGGCTGGGTATCTGGCTGGCGCGTCCATTTGGCCGGCTGGAAGCCGCCATTGCCGGCCTGGGCGAAAACAGGCTGGACCATGCCATTGACATTCCCGGACCGTCGGACGTTCGCCGGGTCAGCCAGCGGCTGGAATGGCTGCGGCTTCGCCTGACCGAACTGGACGAAGACAAGTCACGCTTCCTGCGCCATGTGTCGCATGAACTCAAGACGCCCCTGGCAGCGCTGCGCGAAGGTGTGGCCCTGCTGGAAGACGGCGTCACCGGCGAACTCAACGCCAGCCAGCGGGAAGTGGCGCGCATCCTGCACCAGAACACGCTGGCGCTGCAGCGACAGATCGAGGCCTTGCTGCACTTCAATGCTGCGGCCTTCGAGGCGCGGCAACTGCACCGCCACCCCACCGACCTGCTGGCCCTGCTGGAAGAACAGGCCGAGGCACAGCGCCTGCAATGGCGCGGACGCGGCCTGGCCGTGAGCGTGCAGGGGACGCCGCTGACGATGCAGGTGGACGCAGACAAACTGGGCACAGCCATTGCCAACATCCTGTCCAACGCCATCCGCTTTTCACCGCCGGGCAGCACCATCCGCATGACGCTGTCGCAGGCACCTGGCGTGGCGCGCATCGAGATCGCGGACGCCGGCCCCGGCATCGCGGCGGCGGACCGCGCGCGCATCTTCGAGCCGTTCTACCGTGGCGAGCGCCAGCCCGCGGACGCCGTGCCCGGCACAGGCATCGGGCTGTCCATCGTGCGCGAGTACGTAGCCGCCCACGGCGGACAGGTCGAGCTGCTGTCTGATGGCGCAGGCACCATTTTCCGGATAGAACTCCCTCATGCACGTTGAGTCTCATGCCCTGATGAAATTCCAACCCTGTCCCGGTTGGCGATGGCTGCTGGCCACCTGTACGGTGGCGGTGGCGGGCTGCACCAGCGTCAAGCCTGACGAACGCCCCCCCACGCCGGCGGCCTTGGTGCTGGCGCCGGCGCCCCCAGCCCCCGAGCCGCCCCCCACGCGGGTCGCGCCCGCACCGCCCCCGCCAGACGCCGCTGTGCTGGCGCTGGACTACGCCGACCGCCTGCGCGCCCTGACAGTGCCGGCCCTGGCACAGGAAATCTCGCGGCTGGGCGACCCCGGCGCCGCGCCGCTAGCCCAGCTCCAGCTGGCAATGGCACTGGCCCTGACGCGTGTGCCATCGGACCTGCAGCGTGCACAGGCCCTGCTGCAGCGCGTGCTGGACAACAGCGGCGACGAAGCCCGGCCCCTGCATCCGCTGACACGGCTGCTGGCCGTCCAGTACAGCGAGCAACGCCGCGCCGATGAAGCTGCCGACCGGCAGGCCCAGCAATTGCGCGAGGCCCAGCGCCGCATCGACCAGCTCAGCGACCGGCTGGAAGCGGTGCGGGCCATCGAGCGCAGCCTGTCCACGCGGCCGGCCGGGGCAGCCTCCTCACCGCGCAGCTCCCCACCATGAGTCCGCAAGCACCAACCCTCAACCATGGCTGAATCCCGCCCGTCCCACGCCCCGTCCGCCCACCAGCCACGCCTGCTCGTGGTGGACGACGATGCCGACATGCTGCGCCTGCTGTCCATGCGGCTGAATGCCGCAGGCTACCGCGTGAGCGCCGTCGGATCGGCCGAAGCGGCGCTGGCCCAGCTGGACATCGAGCGGCCCCAGCTGGTGCTCAGCGACGTGCGTCTTCCCGGGCGCGACGGCCTGGCTTTGTTCGACGAAATCCGCGCGCGCCATCCTTCGCTGCCGGTCATCCTGCTCACCGCCCACGGCACCATTCCCGACGCGGTGGAGGCCACTGCACGCGGCGTGTTCACCTACCTCACCAAGCCCTATGACGGCCGTGAGCTGCTGGACAAGATCGCCCAGGCCCTGGCGCTGGGCGCGCCCGCCGAGGCAGCCGTGCAGGGGGACGAGGCCTGGCGCAGCGAGATCATCAGCCGGTCCAGCCGCATGGCAGAGTTGCTGGCTGACGCCTGGCTGGTCGCCAAGTCGGACGCCAGCGTGCTGCTGCGCGGCGACAGCGGCACCGGCAAGGAAATGCTGGCGCGCGCCATCCACCGCGCCAGTCCGCGCGCGCAGCGCCCATTCATCGCGGTCAACTGCGGCGCCATTCCCGAAGCGCTGCTGGAATCCGAACTGTTCGGCCACGTCAAGGGCGCCTTCACCGACGCTGTAGCCAACCACAAGGGCCTGTTCCAGGCCGCCGACGGCGGGACGCTGCTGCTGGACGAAATCGGCGACATGCCCCCCGCCCTGCAGGTCAAGCTGCTGCGCGTGCTGCAGGAACGGGCTGTACGCCAGGTGGGCGCCAGTCAGTCCATTCCCGTCGATGTGCGCATCATCTCGGCCACCCACCGCGACCTGGAGGCCGCCATGGCAGCCGGGCAGTTCCGTGAAGACCTGTACTACCGGCTGAACGTGGTGACGCTGTCGCTGCCCTCGCTGGCCGAACGGCGCGAAGACATCGCGCTGCTGGCCAACCATTTCCTGCACAAGCTGGCCGCCAAATACGGCCAGCGACTGTCGGGGTTTGCGCCCGAGGCCCTGAAGGCCCTGACCACGGCCGCCTGGCCCGGCAATGTGCGCCAGCTGTACAACGTGGTCGAACAGGTGTGCGCCCTGTCCACCACACCACTGGTGCCGCTGGCGCTGGTGCAGCGCGCGCTGCGGGTCCCGGCGGCCGAGGTGCTGACCTATGCCGAAGCCAAGCAGCGGTTTGAACGCAGCTACCTGGTGGGGCTGCTCAAGATGACCGATGGCAACGTGGCCGACGCAGCGCGGCTGGCGGGCCGCAACCGGACCGAGTTCTACCGGCTGCTGCAGAAAAACGAGCTCACGCCGGGGCATTTTCAGGCCGAGTCCGCACCCATGTCGCCATCTGGCGACACGTCCAAGTCATTGAAATAAAAGGGGTTTTCCCCAAACGCCGGCGGCATCGGAGGCGTCTCGTCGCCTGCGGGCGACAAAAAACAGGGGTTTGAGCGGCATTTGTGACATGCCCTCCCCCGAAACTCCGCCTTGACCCTCCTAACCCATTGATTTAAAACAACTTTCAACGGCTGGCACAGGGTTTGCCCTAATGGGCCATGACCTTGCGATTTCTGGCTGTGTTGCTGTGGGGCTGGCTCGCCGCCGGCGCACCGGTGCATGCGCAGGCTTTTGATTTCGAAGCCCTCACGCTGAAAGCCCGCGAACTGGCCCGGCAGACCTGGCAGGCACCAGTCCAGACCACGCCCGCCGAATTGCTGCAGCTCGACTACGACGGCATGCGCGACATCCGCTGGCGGCCACAGCGCGCCTTGTGGCGCGACGCGCAGCTGCCGTTCGAGGCCATGTTCTTTCACCTGGCTGCCTACCATGCGGCGCCGGTGCGAATCCATGAAATCACGCCTCTGGGCACGCAGCCGCTGGCATTTCGCAGCGCCGATTTCGACTACGGCAAGAACCGCCTGAACCCCCAGGCATGGGGTGATATCGGCTTTGCCGGTTTTCGCCTGCACTACCCGCTGAACAATCCGCAGTACAAGGACGAGCTGGTGGTGTTCCAGGGAGCCAGCTATTTCCGCGCACTGGGCGCCGGCCAGCAGTACGGCCTGTCGGCGCGCGGCCTGGCCATCGACACGCATGGCACGCGGGCCGAGGAATTCCCCCGCTTTTCAGAGTTCTGGCTGTTGCGCCCGGCGCCTGGCGCGCAGCAGGTCACGGTGCTGGCGCTGCTGGAATCAGCCCGTGTCACGGGCGCGTACCAGTTCGACATCACACCGGGCATCACCACAGCGATGCAGGTGCGTGCCCGGGTGTTCCTGCGCGAAGGCGCCGACCCGGTCCATGTCCTGGGCATGGCCCCCCTGACCAGCATGTTCATGTCTGGCGAGAACCAGCCCCGCCCGGGCGACTTCCGCCCCGAGGTGCATGACTCCGACGGCCTGATGATGGTCACGGGCGACGGTGAATGGTTGTGGCGGCCGCTGCAGAACCCGGCGCGGCCGATCGTCAATTCGTTTGCCATGAACGGCCTGCGCGGCTTTGGCCTGATGCAGCGCGACCGCGACTTTCGCAGCTACGAAGACGTGGAGGCGCGCTATGAGCGGCGCCCCTCCGCCTGGGTGCGGCCGCTGGGTGACTGGGGCCCGGGCCGGGTGGAGTTGCTGCAGTTGCCCACGCCCGACGAAACCCACGACAACATCGTCGCGTACTGGGTGCCACAGCAGTTGCCCAGCGCCGGGACGCCGCTGGAGTTCGCCTATGAACTGTCATGGCAGGGTGACACCCAGCAGCGCCCGCCAGGCAGCTGGGTCACCCAGTCGCGCCGCGGCATGGGCTACAGCAAGCTGGACGCTGCCACCCTGGCCGCCCAGGTGCAGTACGTCATTGATTTCCAGGGGCCGGCGCTGGACGCGCTGCCAACGGATGCGGTGCTGAAAGCCGTTGTCACGGCCAGCGGCGCCGGCCGCGTCATTGAACAGATCGCCTACCGCAATCCGGCCAGCACCGCCAACCCCAGAGGCTGGCGCATGACGGTGCGCGTGCAACGCGACAACCCCGCGCAGCCTGTTGAGCTGCGCGCCTTCCTGCAACACGGCAACGACATCGTGAGCGAAACATGGACACACATCATTCTTCCCGAGTAGCCGTTTCGGCGGCCCGCCCCGCCCTGCGGCAGGACCGCCACCCCAACGCCGTGACCGCGCCGCCGGTCAACCGCGGCTCCATGCCACAGCGGCCCTGGCGAGGCTTCTGGAACAGCATCGGTACCGCGCTGCTGTCGGCCGCCAACCAGTTGCTGTCGCCGCGAGCCCGCGCGCCGCAGGCCCGCGCAACCCGCCAGCCCTGGGAGCGCGCGGCAGCCCGCCGGCGAGGCGTGTTTGCGCTGTTCACCGTGCTCACCACGATCGCAGCCACCAGCCTGTTTGCCAGCGCCCAGCCGGACTACGACAACGCCTGGCTGCAATACGGCCAGATCGCGCTGTACACCGTGCTGACCACGTGGGTCATGACGGGTTTCGTGACAGCGCTCATGGGCTTCTGGGTCACGCTGCGCGGCGACGCGCACACGCTGTCGGCCCGGGCCGTCAAGGGCCACGCGATGAACGCCGACGCCCGCACTGCAGTCATCATGCCGATCTGCAACGAAGACGTGGCCACCGTGTTCGCGGGCCTGCGCGCCACCTGTGAGTCGCTCGCCGGCACCGGCCACGGCAAGCAGTTTGACGTGTTCGTGCTGTCCGACACCGGCAAGCCCGATGTGGCTGCCGCCGAACGCGCCGCCTGGGAAGACCTGCGCGCCGCGCTGGCCGCCGACCCCGCTACGGCCGGTGTCGAGGTGTACTACCGACTGCGCAAGCGCCGCACGCACCGCAAGGCCGGCAACGTGGCCGACTTCTGCCGCCGCTGGGGCAGGGACTACCGCTACATGGTGGTGCTGGACGCCGACAGCGTCATGAGCGGCGACTGCCTGGTGTCCATGGTCAAGCTCATGGAAGCCCATCCCACGGCGGGCATCATCCAGACCGCCACGCAGGCCATCGGCCACGTGACGCTGCACGCGCGCGCGCAGCAGTTCGCGTCACGCGTGACAGGCCGGCTTTTCACCCTGGGCATGCAGTACTGGCAGCTTGGCGAATCGCACTACTGGGGCCACAACGCCATCATCCGCGTCGAGCCGTTCATGAAACACTGCGGCCTGGCCAACATCACCGGCACGGGCGGCATGGCCGGCAGCATCATGTCGCACGACTTCGTGGAAGCCGCGCTGATGCGCCGGGCCGGCTGGCATGTGTGGCTGGTGTCCGACCTGAACGGCAGCTACGAGCAGCAGCCGCCGGATCTGCTGTCCGAGCTGCAACGCGACCGGCGCTGGTGCCAGGGCAACCTGCAAAATTCCCGCCTGGTGGCCGAACCCGGCATCCACCGCGTGCACCGCGCCATGTTCCTGATCGGCGCGATGTCGTACCTGTCGGCTCCGCTGTGGCTGGCTTTCCTGACCTTCGGCACGGCCCTGTGGGTGTCGGGCGCGCACATCCTGCCCGAGTGGCATGCGGTGCCGGCCGAATTGCGCGGTCTGTGGCTGTGGACGCTGTGCATGCTGTTCATGCCGCGCGTGCTGGGCATCGCCGCCGTGTTCATGCGCGGCGAGCAGAAGTCGTTCGGCGGCGCGCCCGCCCTGCTGCGCAGCGCCGTGGCTGAAACCGTGCTGGCCCTGGTACAGGCGCCGGTGCGCATGCTGGGACATTCGCTGTTCGTGGCGGTGGCGCTCACTGGCCTGAAACTGGAGTGGAAGTCGCCCCCGCGTGAAGCCGCCGGCGTTACCTGGCGCGACGCCGCTGCGCGCCTGGCGCCGATGACCGCCGGCATCGGCCTGCTGGCCCTGGGCGTGGCCGCCGTGGAACCCGGCGCGTTGATCTGGTTGGCCCCGGTGGCATTGCCGCTGCTGCTGGCCGTGCCGCTGACGGTGCTGACCAGTGATGTGGGTGTGGGCACACAGGCCCGCGCCAACGGCTGGCTGCTGATCCCGGAAGAGTCGTGGTCGCCGGCAGTGCTGCGCCGGGCCTGGCGCCATGCGAGCCGGCTGGCTTTGAAGACCGCCTGATTTTTGGCGAAGCCCCTGCGGGCTGGCGGATGCGGGGTGCTGCCCCCCGCAAGCCCGCGGCTGAAGTAAATCAGCCCATGCCGGGCATCTTGGGCATGCCCTTCATGCCGCCCATGCGCTTCATCATCTTCATGAGGCCGCCGCCCTTCATCTTCTTCATCATGCCCTGCATCTGCTCGAATTCGTTGAGCAGGCGGTTCACCTCCTGAACCTGCACGCCGGCACCGGCGGCAATGCGGCGCTTGCGCGTGGCCTTGATGAGCTCGGGCTTGCGCCGCTCCAGCGGGGTCATGCTCTGGATGATGCCTTCCTTGCGCTTGATGTCGCGCTCGGCCTTGTTCATGTCCACCTGCCCGGCCTTGGCCTGCATTTCAGCGGGCATCTTGTCCAGCAGGCTGCTCAGCCCGCCCATGCTTTTCATCTGCTGAAGCTGGCCCAGAAAGTCCTCCAGGTCAAAGCCGGATCCGCTCTTGACCTTGGCCGCCAGTTTCTGTGCGGCCTCCATGTCCACGCCGGCCGTGACCTGCTCGACCAGCGCGACGATGTCGCCCATGCCCAGAATCCGCCCGGCGTGGCGTTCAGCGTCAAATACTTCCAGGCCGTCAATTTTTTCACTGGTACCGGCAAACTTGATCGGCGCCCCCGTGACCTGCCGCACCGACAGCGCCGCGCCACCGCGTGAGTCGCCGTCGGTCTTGGTCAGGATGATGCCGGTCAGCGGCAGCGCTTCCTTGAATGCCCTCGCGGTGTTTACTGCGTCCTGGCCCTGCATGGCGTCCACGACAAACAGCGTTTCCACCGGGTTCAGCTCGGCGTGCAGGTCCCTGATTTCGCGCATCAGCGCTTCGTCAATGGCCAGTCGGCCGGCCGTGTCGACCAGCAGCACGTCAAAGAAATGCCGGCGCGCGTGGTCCAGCGCCGCCCTGGCGATGTCCACGGGCTTCTGGTCGGGCGTGCTGGGAAACCATTCGGCGCCGGCCTGTTTCGTCACGGTTTTCAGCTGCTCGATGGCAGCCGGCCGGTACACGTCGCCGGAGACCGTCAGCACCTTTTTCTTCCGCTTTTCAATCAGGTGGCGGGCCAGTTTGGCCGTGGTGGTGGTCTTGCCGGCGCCCTGCAGGCCGGCCATCAGGATCACTGCGGGCGGCTGGGCAGCCAGGTTGATGTCGCTGACACCTTCACCCATGGTGGCAGACAGTTCGCGACTGACGATACCCACCAGCGCCTGGCCTGGGGACAGCGAGCCCAGCACTTCCTGGCCCAGGGCCTTTTCCTTGACGCGTGCGATGAAGTCGCGCACCACGGGCAGGGCCACGTCGGCTTCGAGCAGGGCCATGCGGACCTCGCGCAGCATGTCCTGGACGTTGGATTCGGTGATACGGGCCTGGCCGCGGATTTCCTTGACCAGGCGGGAGAGTTTGTCTGTGAGAGCGGAGGCCATGGGGGGCTCCTGTGTAACGGAGCAGGTGGGCAAAAGGCTAAACTGTGCCCATGATTCTAGCCAGTGCGTCCCCCGTGGGCATGGTGTTCGCCTTTGCCGCTGCCGCGGCCTATGCCGTGCCGGCCGCGGCTGCCGACCGGATCAGCGGCCAGGCCATCCGCGTGGCACTGCTGGCCGCCTGGCTGCTGCATGCCGCCACGCTGGCCTGGGGCCTGCTGGGCGACGCGCCGCGCTTTGGCTTTGCGCCGGCGTTGTCCGTCACCGCCTGGCTGGTGCTGACGGTGTACGCGGTGGAAAGCCGCTTCTTCCCGCAGTTGCGCACGCGCTGGGCGCTGGCCGCCCTGGGTGGAGCCACCGTGCTGCTGGCCCTGGCCTTCCCCGGCACGCCGCTGCACGTTGCAGCCTCGCCCTGGCTGCCTATGCATTGGGCCCTGGGCATTGCCTCTTACGGCCTGTTTGCCGCCGCGGTTGTACATGCCTGGCTGATGCGCCGGGCCGAAAAGGAAATCCGCCTGGCCGCAGAGCACCAGGGCGGGGTGCCCCTGCTCACACTGGAACGGCTGACGTTCCGCTTTGTGCAGGCCGGGTTTGTGCTGCTGTCGGCCACCCTGCTGGCCGGCCTGCTGTTCACCGAACAGCTCTACGGGACAGGGCGAGCCTGGAAATGGGACCACAAGACGGTCTTCTCGGTGCTGTCATGGCTGGCGTTTGCCGTGCTGCTCGTGGGACGCGCGCGCTTTGGCTGGCGTGGCCGCAAGGCTGTGCGAATGCTGTACGTGGGCTCGCTGCTGCTGTTGCTGGCCTACGCGGGTTCGCGCTTTGTGCTGGAAGTCGTGCTGGGCCGGCCGTCATGAAATACCTGCTGCTGTTCGCTGTACTGATGGTGGCGTTTTATGTCTGGCGGTCGGGTCGCCGTGACGCCCCGCGCGATCCGCCGCCACCCCGGCCCGGCAGCGGACCGGGCAAGCCCCAGGACATGGTGCAGTGCTCGGCATGCGCCGTTCACCTGCCGCGCGCCGAGGCCTTGAGCGGGCCTGATGGCACCGTGTACTGCAGCGAAGCGCATCGCCAGTCCGGCCGGCGCTGACCGCAAGAGCTCCCATGGCAGCAGGCAACACCGCCCTGGCATCCTGGTTCGGCCTGCGGGAAATCGCGACCGAGGACTCGGCCTTTGTGCGGCTGTGGCGCGGCTTCATGACGGCGCGCGTCATGATTGCGCTGGTGTTGCTGCTGGTGCTGGGCGGCACCTGGCTGCTGCTGCCTGCCCTGCCCGCCAGCCCGGCCAGCGGTTACTGGCCGCCGTTGCTGTGCTCGCTCTACCTGGCGGCCACCGTGGCGGTGCGTGCGCTGGGCGGGCCACGCCCTCCCGGCCAGACATTCGATGCGCAATGGGCATCCACCATCGGCGTGGACCTGGTGGCCTTCTCGGTGCTGCATTACCTGCAGGCCGGCAACATCAACTACGTGCCGCTGTTTGCGCTGCCTTTGCTGCTGGCTTCGGTGCTCAGTTCATTGCTGCTGGCGCTTGGCACGGCGGCGGCCATCACGCTGCTGTTGCTGGGCGATGCCTGGCATGCGGCGGGCACGGACGGAACGTCACGGCTCGTGCAGGCGGGGCTGACCGGCACCGGTTTTTTCGTCGTGGCCCTGCTGGCCAACCAGCTGGCAACGCGCCTGGCCCGGGAAGAAAAGCGCTCGCGCGAAAGCCAGCACCTGGCCCGTGTGCAGATCGAAGTCAATGAGCTGGTGATTGAAACCCTGGCCGACGGTGTGCTGGTGGTGGATGGCAACGGCACGGTGCATGCAGCCAACCCCGCCGCGCGGCGCCTGCTGGGTGCCTGGCCCGACCGATCCACACCATTTGTGCTCGCATCGGGTCGGGCCTGGCAACCTTTGGCCGAGCTGTCCCGCCAGACCTTTGTTACCCGCAGTGCGCAAACCGCCGAGCTGGATATCGCCCAGGCCGGCGAGGGCCCGCGCCGCGTCCATGTGCGTACCCGCCTGACAGCCACCCACGACCTGCTGGCCGAAAGCCTGTGCGTGATGTTCCTGGAAGACCTGCGCGAGATGGAGGCCCGCCTGCGCACCGAAAAGCTCGCGGCCATGGGCCGAATGTCGGCCGCCGTGGCACATGAGATCCGCAACCCGCTGGCGGCGATCGTGCAGGCCAATGCACTGCTCGAAGAAGACATCACCGAGCCCGGCCAGCGGCAGCTCACGCTGATGGTGCGCCAGAACGCGCAGCGCCTGGCGCAGATTGTGGATGACGTACTGAACATCTCGCGTGTGCAGCACGAAGGCAAGGCACCCACGCCGGCACTGCTGGACCTGAGCGCGTCGGTGCGCCAGGTCTGCGCCGACTGGATGCAGCAGGCTGCGTGCGCCCAGCGTGTGAAGCTGGAGCTGGACGTGCCGCCGCGGCAGGTGGCCTTTGAGCCGGATCACCTTCGCCGGGTGCTGGTCAACCTGCTGGACAACGCGCTGCGCTACGCGAGCCAGCAGCCAGGCGCCATCCGCGTGCTCACCGACCTCTCGCCCGAGGGCTTGCCACGCCTGCGCGTCTGGAGCGACGGCGCGCCGCTGGACCAGGGCGTGCAGCGGCACCTGTTCGAGCCCTTCTTTTCGTCGGAAAGCCGATCCAGCGGCCTGGGCCTGTACATCTGCAGAGAGCTGTGCGAACGCCACGGCGCGCTCATTGGCTACCAGCGCGCCCCCTGGCAGCCGGTGGCGGGTGCTGCCGACGGCAATGAGTTCCATGTACTGTTCCATGCACGGGATGCCGCATCGGCCCATCCCGCGTCATTTGCCACAATACCGGCCTGATGGTTGCCCAAGCCTCTCCCCCGCGCATCCTGGTCGTTGACGACGAGCCTGACCTGCGCACACTCTATGAGCTGACGCTGTTGCGTGAAGGCTATCGCGTTGACGCCGCCGCCACGCTGGCCGAGGCCGGTGAACTGCTGGCGGGCGGTCGTTTTGACTGCGTGATCTCCGACATGCGGTTGCCCGACGGACTGGGCCTGGAGCTGCTGCGCAGCCTGCAGGCCCAGCAGCGGGCCGAGCGCTGCATCGTCATGACCGCGTACGGTTCGGCCGAAAATGCGGTGGACGCCCTGAAGGCTGGCGCCTTCGACTACCTGACCAAGCCGGTAGACCTGAAGCAGTTTCGCACGGTGGTGGCGTCCGCCATCCATGACACCGCGCAGGGCTTGAGCGCCAGTCGCGCCCGTGCAGGCGCATCGGCGCCACGGGCTGCGGAACACCCGGCGCAAGCCAATGCCTCGCTGCAGCGGCTGGTGGGCGACTCCGCCGCCATGCGTGCGGTCAAGGAACGCATTGCCAAGGTGGCGCGCAGCATGGCGCCGGTGCTGGTGCGCGGCGAGTCCGGCACCGGCAAGGAACTGGCCGCGCGTGCACTGCATGCCTGCAGTCACCGTGCCGACGGCCCCTTTGTCGCCGTGAACTGCAGCGCCATCCCCGAAAACCTGCTGGAGGCCGAATTTTTCGGCGCCCGCAAGGGCTCCTACACCGGCGCCACCCAGGACCGCGACGGCTATTTCCAGGCGGCGCGCGGCGGCACCCTGTTCCTGGACGAGATCGGCGACCTGCCGCTGACCATGCAGTCCAAGCTGTTGCGCGCCATCCAGGAACGACAGGTGCGCCCTCTGGGCTCCATCCAGGAAGACACGGTGGACGTGCGCGTGGTCAGCGCGACCCACAAGGACCTGGCCGCCGACGTGCAGGCCGGGCGCTTCCGCCAGGACCTGTACTACCGGCTGAACGTGATCGAGATCCTGGTGCCGCCGCTGCGCGAGCGCCGCGAAGACCTGCCCCAGCTGTGCGACGCTTTGCTGGCGCGGATTGCGCAGGAATCCGGCATGCCGGTGCCGGCATTGTCATCAGGCGTGCTGGAACAGCTGTGCGCGCTCCCGCTGGCCGGTAATGTGCGCGAGCTGGAAAACATGCTGCACCGCGCCGTGGCGCTGAGCGAGGGCGACGTGCTGCAGGTGGACTTCGCACCCACCCGCAGCGAGCCGGAGGCTGCAGCAGCCACTGGCGCGGCCCCGCCAGAAGCCTTGCCGGCAACTGCCGCTTCTGCGTCCATCCCGGCAGACCTTCAAGCCTGGCTGGACCAGCAGGAACGCGAAATCCTGGTCAGGGCGCTGAACGAAAGCCGTTTCAACCGCACAGCCGCCGCCAACCGCCTGGGCCTGAGCCTGCGCCAGATCCGCTACCGCATTGCCCGGCTGGGCATCAACACGCCCGGCGGCGACGACCCCCATGGCGACGACCCCCAGCGTGACGCCACCTGAGCCGGCTGTGCGCGACACGCTGTGGCGGGACGGCTGGTACAGCCATGCGCGCCGGCTGGTATCGCCCAACTTCGGTGTCCGTCCCGCGGGGGCCTGCATTGACCTGATCTTGCTGCACTCCATCAGCCTGCCCCCGGGTCAGTATGGCGGCAACGAAGTGCAGCAACTGTTCACCAACACGCTGGACTGGCATGCCCACCCTTACTTCACGCAGATCGCCGGCATGCAGGTGTCTTCGCATTTCTACATCCGCCGCGACGGCCAGCTGTGGCAGTTTGTCAGCTGCGACGACCGCGCGTGGCATGCCGGCCAGTCGCGCTACCGGGGACGCGACAACTGCAATGACGACTCGGTCGGCATCGAACTGGAAGGCCTGGAAGGCGACCAGTTCGAGGACAACCAGTACGAGACACTGGCCGGCCTGTGCGCCGCGCTCGCGCAGCGCTACCCCGTCACGCATGTTGCGGGCCACGAGCACGTCGCGCCGGGTCGCAAGCAGGATCCGGGGCCGGGGTTTGCCTGGCGCCGGCTGCACGATGCCCTGGCCTGGCCGGCCCGGTATTTTCCCGATGGCGTGCTGACGCAACACCCCGTCTGACAGGCCCCTCGGCAACAGCGCAACCGGCAAAAGCAAGGCGCCATGCGGTCAAGCCGCGCAAATGCCTGCACAAGCCCCATGCCTGCTGGCCCCGGCAGCGCGCACCACTGTTTTTCAGGCCTTGCGCCGACATCGCGCAGATCGCCGCAATGCACCATTAATGCCCCTCGCAAGTAAGCATCTGTATCTGGCGCGGTACACTACCTGTAGTGGCTTGAATTCACCCAAGACCCTAGATATAGTGTGCTGCTGTTGCGCTGCCTGCCGTCACCAGCAGGCCCCGACAAGGAATTCCAGGCTCCCGCGCCGAGCCTTCCAGCCCGACTCACAAAAACTGCGAAAGAAGAGGAAACAATGCAAACAGTCCTGAGTACGCCGTCTGCCGTCAACACCCCCATGGCCGTCACGCACGGCACCGGTCAGACCGGCACTCCGGCAACCAGCGCGCTTGCCAATTACCAGATCATCCGGCGCAATGGCGCGGTCGTGGCGTTCGAGCCCAACAAGATCGCCATCGCCATGATGAAGGCCTTCCTGGCCGTGCACGGCACGCAAGGCGCGGCATCGGCCAGCGTGCGCGAAACTGTGGACAGCCTGACCCAGGCCGTGATCCGCGCCATGGTGCGCTCGCGCCCGGGCGGTGGCACCTTCCATATTGAAGACGTGCAGGACCAGGTCGAGCTGGGCCTGATGCGCGGCGGCCACCACGAGATTGCCCGCGCCTACGTGCTGTACCGCGAACGCCGCACGCAGGAACGCGCCAAGCAGGCCGTGCAGGAAGCCCCGAAGGCGCCGGTGCTGCACGTGATTGACGGCGGCCAGCGCGTCGCGCTGAACCTGGACGACATCAAGGCACTGATCGAGTCCACCTGCGTCGGCCTGGGCGCTGACGTCAAGGCTGACCCGATCGTGGCCGAGACCATGCGCAACCTGTACGACGGCGTCCCGATGGACGAGGTCTACAAGGCATCCATCCTGGCCGCGCGCACGCTGATCGAAAAGGACCCCGACTACACCTACGTCACGGCCCGCCTGCTGCTGCACACGATCTTCAAGGAAGTCATCGGCCGCGACGTGGCCCCCGCCGACATGGCGCAGGCCTACGCTGACTATTTCCCCGGCTTCATCAAGAAGGGCGTCGAAAACGAGCTGCTGGACGAAAAGCTGCTGCAGTACGACCTCAAGCGCCTGGGCGCTGCACTCAAGTCTGACCGCGACCTGAAGTTCGACTACCTGGGCCTGCAAACCCTGTACGACCGCTACTTCCTGCACGTGCGCAAGACCCGCATCGAACTGCCCCAGGCGTTCTTCATGCGCGTGGCCATGGGCTTGGCCCTGAACGAGATCGACCGCGAAGCCCGCGCCATCGAGTTCTACGAAGTGCTGTCCAGCTTCGACTTCATGTCGTCCACGCCCACGCTGTTCAACGCCGGCACGCTGCGCAGCCAGCTGTCCAGCTGCTACCTGACCACCGTGCCCGACGACCTGGACGGCATCTACGAATCCATCAAGGAAAACGCCCTGCTGTCCAAGTTCGCGGGCGGTCTGGGCAACGACTGGACGCGTGTGCGCGCCCTGGGCTCGCACATCAAGGGCACCAACGGCAAGTCGCAGGGCGTGGTCCCCTTCCTCAAGGTGGTCAACGACACCGCGGTGGCGGTGAACCAGGGCGGCAAGA